>NZ_JBANBK010000024.1:0-101626 GCF_053572325.1 Bradyrhizobium sp. UFLA05-112
CCAGCCAGCATGGTGAATCAGAAACAAGCTGATTTGGGAATCCCAAATCGATTCAACCTAACCCCATCCCGCTTTAGTTTACGAATCGGCGGTCTGATCGAAGAACCTGGCTGTAGCACGCTACGTGAGGCGACAACTCGGGTGGCGAGCTGGTGCGCGGTGCGACTGGTAGCACGGGGCGTGCCATCGGGGGCCCTACACAAGCATTAGCCTCGCAGTTGAATCCAAAGACGTTAGGTAAGGAATCTAACACGCGCGTCTTTGATGCGCCGGATTGTCGGGCTTACGACGAGGCGTCGCTTGAGCTGCGCAGTCGAGGTCTGCTCCAAGCGCCGCATTTCGCGGGTCCAGCTGGCTGGCATGGTTGTTGCCAACTTCTAATGTCAAACTAATAGGACAAATAGAAGATGTTACGATTATCCGCCGTCACACTGCTCACAGTCCTGCTTCTCCATCCGTCATGTGCCACGCACGCTACCTTGCCGGTGGCGCACGCTCTCGGTAGCGTGACAATCGCCGACTTTGCCGGGAAGTGGTCTAATGAGAATCCGAGCAGGGGTAGTATCACACATATATTGATCGACCAGCAGTTCGACAAAGCCCTCGTTCATGCATGGAGCAGATGTCGTCCGACCGAGTGCTATTGGGGCATCGCGCAAACGCAGGCTTCCAAGTTCGACTATGGAAGCCTGGAAGTTAATTGGAACTCGGGGTCTTCGGTGAGACGGGCAAGGTTGACACTCAGCGGACGTAATCGACTGGAAGTAAGGACACAGGTTCGCTACTATGACGACTCCAGCAGATCGGATTACGATGCCGTTGATATTCTCATCCGAACGCCTGAGGAGGCGGTGGGCAACAGCGCAATCAAGACTGGGTATTCGCCACCTTGCGCCCTAAGGACGGCCGTTTCAATACCGCGGCCAGGAAGACCTGCAGTGGCCTTGTCGCGTGATCCGGAAGTCTCCCGCATCACTCGAACTCAGATGCGTTTCGCGCCGGGCATATGTGAGCGCGCTTTCATCTCAGGATTGATCGCGCAACGCCTCCCGCTCGTCGCGACTGAGAGCAGGGTGATGCCGATATAGGCAGGGACAGCGACCGTTGGATACCTCAAGCTTAAACAAGTATTTTGATTCCCGCCTGCCTTGGTACACGATCTATCCAACCGTACCGCAATTTTCCGATGCGGTCGGTGCCGAGGCTTGTGAGACATGGCTGAGGTGCCTGCCCGCCGCCGAGCCAGTATCGCTCTATCTCCACGTTCCGTTCTGCCGCTCGATTTGCTGGTATTGTGGCTTTCCAACGACGATGACTGACCGGGATGCGCCGATCCAGAATTATTCGGCGGTGCTGCGTGAGGAAATCCGCTTGGTCGCAGAGCTAGTGCCGCAAGGGTTGGTCGTGAGCGACATACACTTTGGCGGGGGATCGCCCACTCTCATCAAGCCAACGGAGTTCTTGGACTTGATGGAACACTTGCGCCTGCATTTTGCATTCAGGAGATCGGCAAGCATTGCCATCGAGATCGATCCGCGCACATTCACGGCCGAGATGGCCGAAGCTTTAGAAACAGCCGGCGTGAACCGCGCGAGCCTCGGCGTGCAGAGCTTTGATCCCACCGTTCAAAAAGCGATCAACCGTGTTCAGACTGAGGCGCAGACCGCGGCCGCCGTCGAAAATCTACGCCAGCGTGGAATAAGCCGCATCAACTTCGACCTGATCTACGGCCTTCCAAGGCAGACGGTGCAATCATGCGTACGCAGCGCGACAACAGCCGTGGCCATGCGCCCCGACCGGCTCGCGGTTTTCAGTTACGCGCATATTCCTGCCTTCAGGAAAAATCAACGCCTCATCAATGAGGCAGCGCTACCCGATAGCGTTGCCCGCGCCGAACAGGCGGCGGCCGTGGCCGATACGCTGGTCGCTGCCGGTTATCGCCAAATCGGACTCGACCATTTTGCCTTACCTGAGGATGATCTCGCGCTGGCGCAGAAGGCCGGTTGCTTGCGGCGTAACTCTCTGGGGTACTCGGCAGACACCTGTAAAACCCTGATTGGCTTCGGTGCGTCGGCCATCGGCCGCTTGGGCGAGGGTTACGTCCAGAACGAAGTCGCAGCGGGTTCCTACAGCCGGCACATCAGAGCTGGCCGCCTGGCGACATCAAAGGGCTGCCATCTCACCCACGAGGACCGGGTCCGAGGCGCGATCATCGAGCGGCTGATGTGCGATCTACAGGTCGACGTGCCGGCACTCTGCGCTGCTTACGGATCCGATCCGGCTTCTTTTCTTGATTCAGCTGAACGCTTGGCGAGACTCGCCGAAGACGGGATAGTGGACATTGAAAATGGGTTGATCCGTGTGAGGCGGGAGCACCGCTTTCTAATTCGCTCTGTTGCCGCAGCATTCGACGCTTATCCATACCGCTCGCCCTGTTAGCACATCCAAGCAGCGCAAGCGGTCAACGCGAGCATAGCGACGGCAAAGCCGGCACACCGGAACGAGTGCAGCGACGACCGGTTTGAAGCGGCCACGACGTGAGAAGACCGTACTAGCGATAGCCGAAGGCGAGCTCTCCCGCGAGTGCCGCAGCAGTTCCTTACTTGCGCGACGGGATCGTTACCCGAACGGCCGAGACGCCACTTTCCGTGGCGACTCGGGGCGAGCCTAAAGCGCGATGAGATTGGGATGAATCGTCATCGCGCTTTAGGTTGTGGTTTGAGCGTGATCTTTTCGGAAAACCGCTTCACACTTTTCCGGATCATGCTCTAGAGCCCGGTCCGCCCGGGGCGGACGCGCCCTGCTCGCTCGACCGGTCCGCCCGTTGTCGCCTTCAAATCTCGCCAAAATGAACCCGCACGGGGGGCACGAGGCGAATTTCGGCACGCACACTGCTCTTTAGAAGCAGCAGTGTCGATCAGCAAATCGCACACCGCCGTCTTTCAACAGTGCTATCGCGTTTAACGGAGCATCCCATGAAGTCCTATCTATATCGCGCTGCCGCCGTGCAGACGCTCGCCGAGGTCGGGAACGTCGAGGCAAATCTTAGAATCTGCGAGCACTATGTGAAACAGGCTGCCCTTCAGGACGTACGTCTTATCGTCTTTCCGGAGTGCATGAACGCCGGATATCTTTACGATTCAATTTCGCACGCTCGAAAGGTCGCGGAGCCAATTAACGGGCGCTTTGTCAGCAGCCTTGCGAAACTCGCGCGCGAGAACGCTATGTTCGTCGCCAGCGGCATGACGGAATGGGACCCGAAAGTGGAGAAGGTGTTCAACACTGGTATTTTGCTCGACAGAAAAGGAGAGCTTGTGGTCCACTATCACAAGCAATTCCTGACGACGCACGACCAGAACTGGTTCGCGTTCGGCGAGCGCGGTTTCCCGGTGGTTGAGACCGAGCTCGGCAGGGTCGGGCTCATGATCTGCTTCGATGGCCGCATCCCTGAAATTCCGCGCTGCACGGCCTTAGGTGGAGCACAGGTCATCATCGACATGGCCAACTTCTTCCTGATCGATCAGGCTGACATGTGGCGTCCTGCCCGCGCTTTCGAGAATGGCGTCTGGATATGTGCCGCTACGAAGGCAGGACAGGAGCGATCGATCTACTATCCGGGCGGAAGCATGATCGTCGACCCCGGCGGCAATCTGCGCGCCAAGGTCGCTTGCGACACACACGGCATGGCCATCAGCGATATCGACCCGACGCTTGCTGACAACAAAGCCATGACTCTCGGTGCGGACAAGTTCGCCGACCGCCGACCCGACACCTATAAGATTCTGACGGCTGCCTATGCGGACACGAAAGTCGCCGAAACCAGCAATCGGCCAATCGTTCCGGGCAAAATGACGTTCAACATCGCTGCGATCCAGAGCCATGTATCGGAATCTCCACCCACGACCCTCGATCGCGTAGTGGAGCAAATCGGGCATGCGGCAAGGTTCGGTGTCCAACTCATGGTACTACCGGAATATTTCGCATCGCCAAACTGGAGGATCGACCCCGCCGAGGCGAAACGGCTGGCCGCGATGAATGGCAAGCTTCTGAACACGCTTGGCGCGCTCTGCAAGTCGGAAGAATGCGCCATCCTCGTGCCGAACATCGAAGAGGCGGCTGGAAAGCTCTATTCGACGTCCTTCCTGATCGGACCGGACGGCAATGTGCTGATGTCCTACCGAAAGGTCCATCTCTTTGCGGATGAACGTGCATGGGCGACGGCTGGTTCGGACTACCCTGTCACCGAAACGCCGTTCGGGCGCATCGGCGTCATGATGGGATATGATGGGATGTTTCCCGAAGCGGCCCGTTGCCTCGGAACCAACGGCGCCGACGTGATCCTGTGGCCATCTCGCTTGCAGGATCGCAAGGAGCGGACCTTGCTGGCCGTGCCACGCGCGGTGGATAACCGATGTGCTGTCATCCTCGCCAACCGTGTCGACGCGCCGTTCGGCGGCGGCAGCATGGTGGCGTTGCCCGCCCAGTTTCCAGTGTGGGACGTTGATGTCGCGATTCCGTACTATCCGGACATGCACAAGGTGGTCCTGGAGGTCATCGAGATCGCCAATGCCCGCCAGAAGCATATGATGGCGAATGTTCATATGTTCGCCAAGCGTCAACCCTGGACCTACGGCGCACTCGTCGAGCCACATGGCGTTAAGAACACCGCCGCGAAATAGGCGAGCGCAGCGCAAGATGGCGGCCGGTCATGGGGGCCGCGCCGTCACTGTCGCACCAATGGCGGGCCAGCCTCCGTCAACCATTCAATCGAACCGGAGAGCATTTCCTCTCGATTATCAGCTGGCAGGCCGCTTCGCCAAAGCGAGACTGCTGCCTGCAACTCGCATGCGGCTCCCGACTTTTCGAAGCCAAGCTCGCTCACCTATTCGTCGCGTTGCGCGGCTTGTCTTAGCCCTGAACCGGAATAAGACAAGCCACTTCCCGATCCCGCGGCTGTTCGCTCGCGGCAAGGCCAGCGGCGACGCCTATGCGGTCGGATACGGAGCAGTTCTGGCTCATCTTGTGCTTGCCCTCGAACCTGGTCACGAGGATGCGCACCCCGACGATCCCGCGCAGCTCTGCGGCAATGAAATCTGCGGGGGCGTCGCTGACTGCCCAAGGGTTCGCGCGCGACGTCTCATGAAGGTCGGTGAGCCGCGTCACCACGTCGCGGAGCCGTTCCGGCTCCTCGAAAAACTCAACCGGGCCGTAGGCGTGGACGGCGACGTAGTTCCATGTCGGCACCACCTTTTCGGTTTCTGACTTGGTGGCGTACCATGAGGGCGTCACATAGGCTTCCGGGCCCACGAAAATCGCTAATGCCTCCCCGATTGGAGGCGAGCGCCACTGTGGATTAGCCTTTGCCAAATGCCCGTACAGCGCCCCGTACTCCCCTGCCGTCTCGTCGAGGAAGAACGGCAGTGGTGTTGCGATTGGTCCCTCGGCCGTGGCCGTGACGAGGCTGGCCAAACGAGCGGAGCGGACGGTCGCCCGGATGTTTTCGATCTCATCATTCCTGAAGGCGGGGGGCACATACATGGTGGTTCTCCATTCTCCGATCTGGAGATAGCCCCAATCTGTTTCGCTTGGAACTGCCAGCTATGACGGTCGAGTTGCGGCCCTTCCGACTATCGCAGCGAATGAAGCCTCGCCATTACTTCAAGTACCGAAAAATTGGCGTCTCGGTCATCAACCGTGCTTGGCAACCTGCTGCCGGACGGTGAATCAATACGGCAAGGGTGCTCGCCGAGCCGGTTGGGGCAAGCGGCCCTGATTCTCCAGCATGAAGCAGGCGATCAGCATTACCGCCGCAAGAGGCCGAGAGATTGCTTACCGGGTACGGTGCTCGCGTAACGGCGAGCACCGCTTCCAAACATTCCAGAAAATTTCGAATCTTCCGACGCTTTGCTGAACCCAACGTGGCTGCTCAAAGAAACCTTTTTACGCCACGGCTCAAGCCTTTCGGGGAGGTCCTCGCCGCGGGCGAGACGCTGATGAATACATCGTCTGGCGCTTGAGGAAATGAGCAACAGAAATGTGCTGATCGGGTGAGATCGCCTGACCACCCTGTTCCTGGAAAATTCGGACGGCTTCCTTCAACGCAGTTTCTCGGTTTGGAAGCGCGAGATCGTCAGGCCAACAATTGGATCGACGAAAATTATAGATTGCAAGATAGAGCGACTTATCCAATTGCTTTAGGTGCGGCATCGAAAGCCCGGCACGTAAGAACGGCCCCCAAACCCTTCGAAAAAACTCGGGAAGGCCCTCATCGGAGCGCCTTTTCCCAGGGTATTTTTCAGGAGCTTCTACGGGTAACTCGACCCTTTCAAGTGCTTTCTCCAAATGCTTCTTAGCGTAGTGGCGACGATCAAATAGGACATCAAATCTTACGGGCAAAACGGTCGGATGATACTTCAGAATGTATGAGACCAATAGCAAAAAAACGTAGTGTGCTTCCCGTTCATGAAACAGTATTTCTTTGATCTGCATCAGCTCGCTTACGTTACCCGGCAACTTTATGTCGACAGCGACCCTTACTTCAGCGTTTTTGCCGCAGATAGAGCTCTTGTAAACATTACGTACGCAGCTCACGCTTGTGATGCGAGCCGGCGCAAGCTCGTGCAGACGCCTCTCGAAGCTTTCCACAGACTCACGCGCTTTCCGATAACGCGCCAAACGTCCCTGCATTAGCTGCCTTTCCAGCAACGGAGACTTCTATCGACCCATGCGAATGATCCGCCTGCTTCTCCTTAAGAGCTCGGTTGATGCGCATTTGAATCCGCCGAACGGCAAGCAGACCTAGGCGCGCCTGGATCTTGCCGGACCTGAGCCCGCCTCCGAGAGCAAACGAATAACGCCAATATCCAGTTGCGTCTCGGCTAAGTGAGTATGAGGCACCTCGATGCGTGCCCTCGTATTCTGCAGGTGGATTTTGCGACTTGGCATGACCGGCATCGCATCCAACCACCGAGAACCGAGAGTCGCGGCCGCGACAATCCGCTTGACGAACCCACGGCCGAATATGCCGGCATAGATCTTCAATGTGCTGGGCCCCGCCATTTGATGACCAGGGAATATCATGCGGATTCGGCGCACTATTTCTGCTGTTATCCGCGGAGATTGCATTTTTTCGGCGCGGTCATCGTGGAGTTCTCGGTCTTGCTGCAAAAACGTTATTTGGCTTTGCTAGCCAGACTCGCTGTGATGAACTTTTGGACCGAGAGCTAATGACCGCTGTCGAACTCCTCGCGCTCTGCTTCAGGCTAAATGTCAGCGAGGTGACGGTGAAGCTCAATCATGCGCGGATGATGAGAAAGCTTGAGCTTCGGTCACCCGTAAAGGGTCGCCTCGGGACACTATCAGAACTGATGTCGCGACAGCACATCGAAGCCTCGTCCGATCACGTAGTCACTTTCAAGCCAGATCAAAAGCGCGAAGTCTTTAGGGAGCAATCGCCCTCCCCGCGAAAGTATGCGGCGACGTTCTATGTAACATCCTCCAGGGCCCGGCCTTCGTGCGCGGCAGGGCCGAGCTCAATTTCGTTGTGGCCAAGACGCCCTCGCCTGAGGATCGGCAGGACTTCGAGACGCAGACACTGACTTACGACCAGCTTGTGGTCAGTGCCGCAGGACCCCCCTCGCCCTCAGCATGACCTAGGCTCCCGCAACCTGCCGCACGCGACGCCGGGGTGCATTGGGCTCGCCCCGCCTCTCGTTTTGCCATCATCTGCCTGCACAAAGGCATACTCGAATAGGCTTTGACGCCGTTTACTCATCGTGCTGCCGACGCCCCGACTACGATGGTATCGAAAACGCTTCCGAACACTGAGGGCTGCGGGCTAAAGTCGGCAGCCGCGGGGATCATCGAGGCGCTGAAGACGATCTGCGCTTCCTAATCAGGGGCCGAAAGCCATAGCAAAAGGCTATGGCTTCGGTAAGATTATCTCTAGTATCGGAATCCTGTTTTGCTCGGAGCCCAGAGAGCCGGGTTGCGGGCCGATGGGGACAGGGAGGATGGACCCCAATCAACCGCATGGTTTACCCACGTGATGTTTTTTTGGCGCCATAAATTCGATCTAACGAAAGTCGGCGACTCTATCGGAAGCGTAATGACGTTTTGATTTTGGGTTTGCCGACCAAAGGATTGGCGGCAGCCTCTAAGGAACGCGACCGAGATAGCCGGTAACGGAACGCAGCTCCACACGGGTGGTCGACCGCGAACAGCGCGACCAGTCTGAACAAGATAGCACCGCTAAGGTCATGTGCAATGCATCGTGTCTTTCAGGAATTTACCGATCTCCTAGCTCTGGCCGAAGATTCTCAGGATTTTTGCAGCGCCATGTCCGGCCCAGCCGCAGCGCTGGATCTCTCATGCTTTGCCTATCTTGCACTGCCACGGCGACCACAAGAAAGGCCCTGCCTCATCTCCACCTACCCATCCAAATGGACATCGCACTATCTCCGCAACAACTATCAATCCATAGATCCGGTCATCGAAAAGGCGCTTCGAACGGACGATCCCTTCCGTTGGGGTGTCGGCTTATCATCGAGATTCACCTTGACGCAGCAACAACTGTTTGAGGAGGCAGCGGAATTTGGCATTCGATACGGATTTACTATTCCCATTCACGATAATCATGGTCCAGTTGCCGCATTGACGTTCGCGACTGACGCGAGACACGCCAAGTTCGAGGCCTGCATCAACTCTCAAGAGCACCTCCTTCAGCTACTCGCGATATCGTTTGATGCTCACGTGCGCCGGAAGTTGATGCGCGCGCGCGAGATCAATGGGATTAAATTGTCTGCCCGCGAGTATGAATGTGTTGAGTGGGCTGCTCAGGGGAAAACGACATGGGAGATTGGTCGAATTCTTGGAATTTCCCATCACACGGTCGCCTCTTACCTAAACAATGCGAAGAAAAAGCTCGGCGTCCGTACCGTGATTCAGTCGGCAGTCCGCTTTGCGGCTGCTAGAAAAAGAGAGCGAAAATAAGACTTACTCCTCCTGTGGTTGCAGGTGGTGCGTTGGTCTCCTGAATCCGCTCCAAAGGGCTAGACACATCTGCCCTCGGAGGGAACATGATCCAACTCATAACTCGGGCATCGTATGAAGAGCTTTCGAGCACGCTCTCAGGCATGTATCAGTTGCGCTATCGCATATTCAAGAGCCGCTTGGATTGGGACGTTCAGACGAGCGCCGGCATGGAAATCGACGAATTCGATGCACTGGGTCCGGCCTACCTCGTGCAGCTCTCTGATGCGGGTCAGGTACGCGGCTCGGTGCGATTATTACCCACCCTCGGGCCAACGATGCTTCGGGACACGTTTCCAAAACTTCTCGCAGGCAACCCAGCTCCGTCGAATCCGCTCGTCTGGGAAAGCAGCAGGTTTGCCATCGATATTTCGCTCGAGGACCCAATAGGCGACCATGGAATAGCTCGCGCTACGTATGAGCTGTTTGCAGGCATGATCGAATTCGGGCTATCGCGACAGCTCACCGACATTGTTACCGTCACGGACAGTCGGATGGAACGGATTCTCCGACGGGCGGGTTGGGCGTTGCGGCGAATTGGAGGTCCCTGCAGGATCGGCCCTACATCGGCTATCGCAGGCTATCTTGGAATTTCAAGTGAAGTTCTTTTGGCAATGCGCAGCGCCGGCACTCTGTCCGGACCAGTCCTTTGGACGCCTGTGATGTCGGCCGCGGCATGAAGCTCCAGCTTTTCAGGAATCTTCTTGAAGCGACTGCCAGTCGTATTCCCGCATTCGCCGGCAAGCATTGACATGATAAAGATCAAGACTGCGGCCAGTTCGCTCTCAGCGGCGACTGACTGCCGTGAACTGAACGTCCTTCAGGTAACCGCCGTTTCCGCGGGCCAGGTCTCGGCTGGACGAGAATTCGGATGGAGACGGCGACTACGGCCGCTTGCCCAACGGCCTGGAAGTTGGCATAGTTATCACGTTGCTTCTGGCCGTTTGATCAACTTCAAGGCGAGCCATATCAAGGATCATGACGACGAAGCTCAGGCCGGCCTGCTCTGCGCAGGTGATAGCCTCGTCAAGTCTGCTGCAAAGCTGCTCAATATTCGTTTGCTGTTTCATCGTAGTTTCCATTTTGAAAGAACCAGAATGACCGATTCCCGTCTTGCCGAATTCCTTCGGTCCCAGGAGGGACGATCTGTGTCGCGCGAGACCGTCGAATGCCTGCGATTGCTGAGGATGTTCATCAAACTTTCTCCCGCTCAGCGCCGCGAAATAATCGAGCTGGTCGAGCAATATCCAGAACGCTGATCGCAGCACCCGGTGGATTTTGTCAGGCTGATTTTCGCCTGCCTATGCCACATGCTGTTGTTTCCTTGCCTGTGCACGAGGTCGCAATTGCAGCTCGATACGCGGCGGCAACAAGGTGATCTGAGGCGTTGGCTCGTCCGCCGGAACATCGGACAAGATCTCCAGTCTGCTCGAGGCCGATAGTTCGAGCGCCAGCAATTGGAGTTCGAGTAACCCCAGGCCGATGCCAACACAGGCGCGCGGCCCCAATCCGAAAGGCATGAAGGCCGGCGTGTTATAGGCACGGTCAAGCCGGAACCCAGCTGGATCGCCCCAATAACGCTCATCGCGCTGCAATTGCCACGGGCTGATAATGAGAGACGTTCCGCGCTTCAAATGCAGCCCGCCCAGCTCCTGCGGTACCCGTACTTCCCGCGAAAACCAATAGAATGGTGGATAGAGACGGAGCACCTCGCGTGCGACGTGAAGGCTGATCTCGGCTTTCGGCAGTCTCAGCGGATCGATCTCTCCGAAGCCATCCATCGTCGACTTCGCTTCATTGGCAAGGCGCTCTGCAAGGCCCGGCTCCGTTGCGAGATAGTAGAGCAACCAGGCAGCCGCATTTCCGGTGGTGTGATGCCCGGCTAGCAACAGCAACAGGATTTCATCGCGCATATCGTCAGGAGACAGGTTGAGCCCTTGCAAGGCCTGAACCAAGGTGCCATCGCCGGCTCTATTGCGCACGCGGTCCACGACCGCTCCCATGATGGCCCGGCTTCTTCGTAATTGTCGTCGCTTCAAGAGGCTACGCCACGGCGTTCGCGGTAAGATGCGAAAAAGGCTATCGGCCATTTCCTCTTCCGCCACATGCACCGCTTCCATCAAGGCGGATTCATCCGCTGATGTCAGAGCGCCGTGACCGAACAGCAAGGCGACGATCATTCGAAGGGCAAGCGGCGCGGTGACCTCATGGGCATCGAAACAGGGCTCACGAACCAGAAGCGATGCCTGTCGTCGGATCAAGCTCGTGATCTGCGGTACGAAATCGTTCATAATCCCGCGTGCCAGGTGCTGATGAATGATCGCCCGACGTCGTTGATGCTCGGCACCGCTCAACGTAATGGAGCTGGTGCCGATGACGGTCCGCAGCTTGTGGACCAGCCGCCCCTTGTCGATCATCGTTTCATCCGCTCGCAGTACGGCCTTGGCCACCGCCGCGTCGGTGACAAGGTAAACCGGCGAGGGACCGAGGTTGAGCCGAACGAGAGGCGCGGCTCCCGTGGCGCTGCGCTCCTTGAATAACGCCAAAGGATCACGCCGAAAGGCGTTCACATCCGAAAATAGATGCTTCATCGCTAATCTCCATAAATTGCGTGAGTGCAAGGAGCGAACGGAAAGCAGGCGAAAGCTCTCGAGGAATGGGGATCTCTCCGGCAACGGCGAGAATCCATGCACCATCGTCGCGAAACCCGACAATCTGCGCACCGCCGTAGCGCGATGTGGAAAGGCCGATCCGATTGAGCAGCCTTTCGTGAGGGAGCTCTGCCAACGCAACCAGGGCGAGCGCGTTACGGGCCAACGCAAATCGTATCAGCAAACTGTAAAGCACAGTGCTCGCCTGACGGTGGCCGGCCCGGACACCGAACCGGCTGATCTCGACGTGGCCTGCGTTCACCGGGAAGGGCCTGTGCGTCGCCATATGCGAAAATATCGTTTGCGATAGATATGGACGATCGCAACTGATGGCGCGAAAGCAACCGATCATTTCCCCATCCAGGGACAAGCCGCAGTAGACGGCGTCGTCCGTGTCAAACTGATCCCTTTCACTGCCCCTATCCGCCGGTAACGACCAGCCCAATTCGCGCACGAAGAGCCGGTAGCGCAGTCGAAACAGAGTTTCAGTGAGGTCTGGACGTGTCGCGGCGGAGAAGAACGCGGCCCTGTATCGCGGTTGCTGCACTTCCCGGCTCCCCATGGCCTTGCATCAGCTTCGGGAAGATGATGGGATCGCCCTTGATTTTTAAATTAGGAATTTTCCTAGGTTTTGAGGATGGGCGCTCTGGAACAGGATTTAAACGCGTTGGAGGCTTGCGCCTCGATCGAGGAGATTCGCGCAGTTTTTCAGCGCATAATTGAAGATTACGGCTTTAGCACCTTCGGATTCATGGACGCATCGCATCCCTGGGAGGACCAACCACTCCTCGTCTCCACCCACGCGCCTGCCTGGATCGACACCTACCGGTCAGAAAACTTCATCAATACCGATCCTTGCCTGGCCATGGCCCGCCGGACAAATCTACCCTTTCATTGGGGAAGCGTGCGGCTGCCGCCCGTGACGGGCAAGCGCAAGCCGGGCGCGGTCAAGACCATGGAGGCCGCGCGCGATTTCGGTGTCAAGGAGGGGCTGACCATACCGGTTCACTACAACGATCCGCTTGGCCGTCGTTATTCCAGTGTTTGTGCGTTGTTCTGGAACAATCCCGTAGAGGGGTTCTTCGCGAACCTCAGGCACAACGGACTCCAGCTGCATGTGATTTTGCTCTATCTCGCTCAGAAAATCGTGGATCTGCACGCGATCGAAATCAAGACCTCGACAAGGACCGATCATTTTGCCGCAGTCCAGCTCTGCGCTTTGACCGACCGGGAGAAGGAAGTGCTCAAGTGGGCTGGAATGGGAAAGACTTCGGACGAGACAGCCGTCATATTGAGCGTGAGCCGCAAAACTGTGGAAGCTCACGTTAAGGGTGCTATGATCAAGCTCGGGGCCACCAACAAGACGCAGGCCACGGTTCAGGCGGTCTACCGCGGCTTGATTGATATTTGAAGGCCAAAACGGCTACAACGATTGAGCTTGAGTAGCCTTGCGTGCGCGGACGGGGCCGGCTCGTCATGAACTCGACGCCGATTTCGGAGCCGTCCAGCCGGATCAACTCGCATCGGCGGTAGACCAACCCCATGGTCGACAGCAAAAAGAACTACCGCGCCTTGAGGACCCCGGGCGACTGGTCTATCCGAAGGTGCGCTCCCCGTCCGAGACATCAAGGAGAACGCAATCGCGTGCCATGTGCCTGTCGGCGCTCACCAGAGTAGCTCGACATCGATGATCGAGCCGCACGCGTTTTGCTTTTCGCTGCTCCCAGCTCATGAGCTTAAAGTGGGTCTCAATCGCGTTCTGAAATAGTCTCTAAAAATCTGTCAATGCCGTAGAGCCAAACGGTCCTTGGCGGGGACGTAACGAAGCAGTCAGTTACCAAGCGCAAGTTAGTGACTCTTGCCGGCGGGCAGGACAGCCTATCGATGGCGCGGCCCCTGCGCTGAAAATCATGAACGAAAATCGGCATGACCCGAAGAGATTATGCTTTTGAGACCTCTAACGGGATGACATTACCTTGCGATGCTTCCCTCTCAACATACCGCGCCGCTAGTGCTCTTAATTCTTCCATGAAACTGATGCAGAATATCGGCGCAATTCGCGGAAGAATTGGCGAATAATGCTCGAGAACATCATGCCATGAAGAAATTCGGTGCTGGATGCACTGGATGAAAGATCGCGTCGCGAGCTAGACACAAAAGCTAGCACTCGAAACAGTTCTTGCTCGGGGAGAACGGAACGTCTCATTACCCAGTTTGCGTTCGAACGAAGTGCTCATTTTGGCTTTTCCGTACATCGCTCTACCGGAGAGCCAAGCCGGATTAGCTCTGGTGCGTCCCGCCTTCGACCTTCTTGAATGCCAGCTCTATATATTCCTGAATGGCATCTAACCATTCTCGCTGATGAGCGGGAAGCAGGTCCGAGAGGCGGGGCATATTTCCTGTGAGCGTTCGCAACGCCGATTCCGTGCCTTGCTTAATCTCGCCCACTGAACCTGCGATCGCCTTGGCCAAGGCTTCATTGTACTTGTGTCCCACTTCAGTCCGTCCCCACCATGTCGAGGGACTTGTTTCCACGAAACCATCCTTTGAGATTGTTGCTAGATTTAAGGGCTGCCCCTCGGGAGAGGCATGCTTGAGATTTAATCCGCCCTTTCGCTCTACGTAGAGGCCGAGTTTTTCCGCTTCGACGAGGAAGCCTTTCAGCAAGACTGGCCAACGCGGATCTTTTCGGGCAAGCACCTCGTAAAACTCATCCTCGCTAATGCTCACCGAGCGCTTGGGTGACGAAAGTGCCGCCCCACCCCCGCTGGATACGGATGCGTCAACTATGAGCGCACGGCCCTTTTGGTCGATCTGTACGACTCCGCGCTCGATTAAGACGGTCTGGGCCAACACGGACGGCACGACAAGCTTTACACCCTCAATTGGAGCCTCATAGACGGCTAATTCTACAAGAGCGAACGTAAAACGTTGGCCCGCATGCGATTGCAGCAATTCCGTCAGAGGCAAAATATCCTCGCGGATACCGTCACCAACAACCGCAATAATTGCTCTGCCGCGCAACAGATTACGGGTCAGCGCGTCGACGAATTCCGCTTCGTCGAACTCAGGTTCGTCAATGAACAATTCCGCCATCGAACGGATCGGCTTCTCGGACTTCGTTCGCGATCTGACCACGGCTGCATTCAGTTCGTCGTATGACATCGCGAAGATGGCAGCCGCGTACTCCATCGCCTGCGCGACGGCAGAGCGCCGCGCCTCCGGGTTGCGCCACAATTTGGTTTCGACCAGGACCAAGCCGCCGCTGCTGGTTAGATAGAGGTTGTCCAACGCTCCGGAGCGTCCGCCACCCAACGCGACCGACAATTCACGACAAACGGGAATGAGAGCACCAAATCCTGGCTCAATCTGCTCGATAGGAAAAAGCTCGGGTCGTCGGTAGAGGAGCTCCTGTAACCAGGCCTCATCGAACCGAGACCCCGCCTTGCCACTTAGATCAACGCGCGCCAACGTTCTTGCCGCGCTAATCTCGCCTTCGATCCACTGAGGTCTGCCGTCTCGACGTCTCGGACCAGGCATTCGTAATGTCCTTTTGTTGAATAGCGATGCTGTGAAATGGAGAAAGAGAGGCCAGCTAGGCACCCTCCAACATAAAACTGGTCGTGCCAGCTTGACCTATTAACGGCGAGTACGCGATCGCACGTTGCAATAGTTTATACGCAATACCGCAGCTCTTCGACTAATTGCCGGATTCCGACTGCGTGCATTAGATTCTTGAGATAACGGTTTTGAGCGTCAGACGAACCAACTTTAGCAGGGGGTTTGAGTGCCAGAGACGCGTGACACGGTTAGTTCAGCAGAGTTCACTAGATAGCCGATTCCGCCGTCAAGAGTATCGTCCGCATTTCGCTGCTCTGCATGACCATAAATGCAACGGGATCGGTCGAGCGGAACTGTTTGTGACTTGAGGACCGCCCCTTCGCTCGATTTCAGAACCAATGTTAGATGTTGTTCGCCTCTCCACGTTCCCGATCCATTATAGTAGCCGAACGCGAGATGTGCTCTTTGCTTAGACGCCGTCGGTGTGGGGCATTCTTGAATGACGCTCACCGCGATGCCAGAGAGATCGCCAACATGATTGCCGTTCCCGTCCAGGGTCGGTACGTTCGGCAACGGGATGTTCTTCAGGACGCTGGGCACGCATGGCGGCAGATCATTCGACGAACTTTTCTGACGAGCCGCCTTGTATTTCATAAGCGCGTCGAGTTTCTCCGGCGTGGTGAATTTGGGATCGGCGCTGATAATCGAACAGAAGAGATAGCTAAGATAGGCTTCTTGTTGCGCAGGATAGTAGTCCTTGGATTGAGTGTATATTTCGCTCTTGGTCGTCTCGATCTGTCCACCTAGCTCTGCTTGTCCAACATATTTCGAGAGAAGCTGTGCCTTGCCTTGCAAGTTACCCTTTATTACCTCGTTGGTTTGCAGTTCTTGGCTGAGTGTTGGAGGCGGCCCGCAATTGATCTGTTGCCCAAGTGCGGAATTCATTGTCCCGACGACAAGACCCACGAATATCATGAAAGCATGCCATCTCATGGTCGCGTCACCTCCCGGTTTCAAATACCTTATTGGATGGACGGCGTGTGAGACAAGCCTAACGCAATGATTGCGTGTCTTTTATCTTGGGTATCACGTCCCTACGAAGCTCTGATTACGTACCGATGCAATTGTGGGGCATCCTTGTCGTGGCCCCACCAGTACGGAAATCTAGCGTCTCCGACAAACGAAGAACGATTGAACCTGCCTGCCTTCTCTTGTGCGATGGCGTGGGCTTTGTCGTAGCCGTCGGCCACGTCGACGGGGCCTCTGACCTTAGGCTGAGACTCCTCTCGGACCGGCCACGGCATTTCCTCGTATATGGCAACAAGCATCGACACCTCTGCGGCAAGGCCCAATTGCGCTACACTTGGCCTTTAGCAATGGGTGACTTTGAGCCTATTTTTCAATCTATGATATTGATATATATAACCTATTTTTAAGACGCGTCGGAACGCCTTAATGTCAGCGATCGCTGACTTTTGGCAGGTGTCGACGAACGCTGACATTTTCTAATTGTCAGCGATCGATGACATATGATAATGTTGGCGAACGCTGACTTTTGGACTTGCCATGCTTATTCGTACCGCCACCGATCTCGGAGCTATCATCCGTGACAGACGCAAGGGGCTGAAACTCGATCAATCGAGCCTCGCCAAGCGCATTGGCGTCAGCCGTCAGTGGGTGATCGAAATCGAGCAGGGCCATGCACGCGCTGAACTCGGACTTGTCCTCCGCGCTCTCGACGCCTTGGATATTCGCTTGGATGCAAGCAGCGAGCCTTCCAATAGCCGCACGTCAGAAAAGACCGCCGTCGATATCAACGCGATCATAGCCAAAGCCAGAAAGCGCAAGACATGACGAACCAGCTCATTGCTCTCCTGGCTGGCAACGAAGTTGGCCGGGTGCATAACGATGCACGCGGCCGACTGACTTTTGTCCACAACCCGATTGGCGTAACGCGCAGGGAGCCTATCCGCTATCGCTCTCCATGCCGCTCGCGGCCGAGAAACACGGACCTTCCGCCGTTCAAGCTTTTCTCTGGGGCCTACTGCCGGACAACGAGCGTGTGCTCGATCGTTGGGCCAAGAAATTTCAGGTTTCAGCCCGCAACGTGTTTGCCCTCATTTCGCATGTCGGCGAGGATTGCGCTGGCGCGGTTCAGTTCGTCACTCCTGACCGTTTGGAAGTCTTGCAAAGCGGCGCGGACGATAAGGTCGAATGGCTCGACGAAACGGCCCTCGCAAAACGCCTGCAAGCGCTCCGCGAAGATCACGCCGCATGGCGGTTGCCGCGGGACACAGGGCAGTTCAGCCTCGCGGGCGCTCAGCCAAAAACCGCATTGCTACTATAGAAGGACAAATGGGGCATACCGTCTGGGCGTATTCCGACAACTCATATCCTGAAGCCGCCGACCGGTCATTTCGACGGCCATGCCGAGAACGAACATATCTGCCTCATGCTCGCGCGCAATCTTGGCCTGCCGGTCGCAGAAACCAGAGTTATGCGGTTCGAAAAGGAAATTGCCATCGTAATCGAACGCTACGATCGGCAACTCAGCGGAAACCGCGTCGTGCGCGTCCATCAGGAAGACATCTGTCAGGCACGCGGTACAATGCCGACGCAAAAATATCAAAGCGAAGGCGGACCGACGCCCACCGACATTATTGAACTGTTGCGTACCCATTCTACAGATCGTGTCACCGATGTCGATACATTCGCCGATGCGCTCTCGCCTTTAACTGGCTCATTGCGGGTACGGACGCCCACGCCAAGAACTATTCACTACTTCTAGCCGGCGGTCCCACCGTGCGGCTTGCGCCGCTCTACGACGTAGCCAGCATTCTTCCCTATGACGACGTCGATCTAAAGAAGACCAAGCTCGCCATGAAAATCGGCGACGAATACAAGCTGAACGAGATTAGCCTGCGCGACTGGCAGAGATTCGCGCGCGAAACCCGCTTCGACGCCGACAAATTGATTGCAGGCTTGACCTCCATGGCCGCGCAGATCCCCGACAACATAACCGCCGTGTGCGCAAGCGCAAAGGCACAGGGACTCGACAACGCGATCATTGCGCGCTTGACCGAACGGTTGATTGCAAGAGCCAAGGACTGCCGACGTATCCTGGGCACGGTCTAGTGCTGATTTCCTCAGCCCTCGCGGACAGCTTGAACCAAGTCGGAGAATCTATTTTCCCATTGTGTGAGCTTCTACTCTCATGAGCGGTTACCTTCTCGACCGACAGTTGCCCCGCTTCAATTCGGAGGAGCAAGCTATGGGAGGCAGAAGCTGCTGAGGGCCCGGACTACCTGCCTTCGGCTGATGGAGGGTGCCGACATCTACCAGATCGCCAAGAACTGCCGCACAAGCGTGGAACAAATCGAGAAATTCTAGGCCTCGCACATCAAGAACCAGCTGAGCGCGGCGGCGATCAATATCAAACGGTTACCGAAGGTCGAAGACAAGCTGCTGCGAAAGATGGTCAATCCCAGCCGACCAAGCCCCCATCAAGCGAAAACCACAGCCACGCACGAACTACGTTCGGCGCAAGCCGCAATACTCACCAGCTTGAGCCTTCGCGAGGGCTATCTAACCGCCTGCGTATCATGTCAGTTCAAGGACCATATACTTTGCCTGGTCATCATAGCTTGCGAGCTTCTGGTTCAGATCTGCATCATCCAGCGTTCGGAAACCGTGTCTCTCCCAGAACCTTGCTGAATTGTTGACCGCCACCAGCGAGAGATTGGGAAACCTGGCTTTTTTCGCGTGCCTGACCAGCTTGAGCACGACCTCGGAAGCTGCGCCACCGCTGCGCGCTTCCGGCAGCAACGCGATGTCATGAATATAGTAGGTCGATGCGGGCTCGGCGGCGGCGCCCAAAAGCACGTTCAGCGCGGGAGGCTTCTTGAAGTGCCAGGGATGGCTGACGATGTAACCGGCCAGGCCATCCCGCGCGCGTTCGAGTACGAAACATCCCTCAGGGTACAGCTCCAGCCGTTCCGAGAAAACGGCCGCATCCTCGGGGTAGTTCAGGTGGACGCGATGTGCAATGCCACGAACTCCAGGAAGATGGTCGGGCTCCATCGCTCGCCACAGCATACAAAACTACTTTCAATGAATCTCCCAAAGTATAACGATCACTAGTGGCTCTGCACAGTGATTTTGACCGGTTGGACTGGGAACGGTCAGATTAGCTCGGGCAGGCTTTTGGGATCGACGAGGATCTCGATGCTGCGGGGGGTTCTTGGCTGCCGTCTAATGAGGCCAGCTCGTTCCAGGGTCAGCACCATCTGGTGAACCGAAGGCGGGCTGACGCGAAAGTATTCCTGCATGTCGGTTTCCGCCGGGGGCCTGCGGCGGAGCCGCGTGTAGAGGTGGATGAAGGCAAGGTATTGCCCCTGTTTGGACGTGAAGGTTTTTGCCGAAGGACTCACGCCGGCCATCCGATTCAGTTGTTGGTGCGTGCCTCGAACAAGGAGGCGCGCCATGAATGTACGCTACCGGGTCGACCTCAGCCAAATCGAGCGCACTGAACTCAAGACGCTGCTGGGCGGCGGCAAGCATGCGTCCCGCAAGCTCAAGCGAGCGCAGATTTTGCTGGCTGCCGATGCCGGGGCCGGCGACGAGGAGATCGCCAGAAGTGTCGGCGTGGGCGGCTCGACCGTGTACCGGACCAAGCGACGCTTCGTGGAAGGCAATCTGGAGCGGGCGCTGAGCGAAGAGCCGCGTCCCGGGGCGGAGCGCAAACTCACGGGCAAGAAAGAAGCCTGGCTGGTGGCCACCGCCTGGGCCGGTCGGCCGGAGGGCCGCGCCCGCTGGACGCTCAAGCTGCTGGCAAGCGCGATGGTCAAGCTCACCGAGCACAAGAGCCTGTCCCGCGAGACGGTTCGGCGGCCCCTGACATAGATCTCACAAGCCGGAATATTCTAAGCTACCCTGCAATTCGAGAGGTCGTGCCGCCACAATGGTGGAAAAGTCGGCACGCGGTGCATCTTGGAACACGCACCGCGTGCCGCCGAAGCTCGTACCAGTGCGTGGGCAACCCGCTTGCCGAACCGGGCTGCCTCTTCAACGAGCATCAGCTTGTCGGGTATGCCGCATCCACCTGACGAGAAGCTGACGGGGCGGCCACTTGCATCTGTCTGATCCGGAGGCGCCATGACCATTCTTGAGGGCTATACGAGACCTATTGCGCGCTGGAGGTGAAAATCACTCGCGTTCCGCCGCACAATACCGAAACCATCTGCCTCTACTCGCAGCATTGAGGCCGGCGCCATGATTTCGCCTCTGGGCGATCCGCTAATTCATCATTGTCATGCAGCGATTCGCGTGAGGCATTGAGATGCCCGACTTGACGCTCTGGAACAAGCTAACTCGCAGGGAGCAGAGAATTGTTATTAAGCTGTTCGGCGGAGGCTCCACGCATGGCGACAGCCTGATCGAGACGGTCAACCTCATGCGGATGGGTCTCGTCGCCGAGAACGGTTTAACCTCCTCCGGCCTTGAGGTCTTCATCGCCGCCTTCAATGCGCAGCGAGACGCGCGTCAGCGGGAGTTGCTGGCGTAGATCGGCGGCGCTACCAGAACGGCAAGCCGGGTGCGAGCTCTATCCGTTAGACGGATCGGGTACGCTGGTGCGCCGGACCCGATACCAAGCTGAAGTTTCTTTGAAGGGATTGGCTTGTGCCTATGCTTGACCATACGCTTAAGGCGGACGTGACGGCGCTGGAAGCGATCACGGAGACGTTATCGAAGGACGACAAGGCCGGAGCGTCGAGGAGACGCTGTTACCAGGCGCGGTCGCTTTCGATATAAACCGTATTCTCTTTGCCTTAGGTGTGAATTGCGCCGTATTTGCCCTAGGGGAAACCCTGGGCGCAGAACTGCTCAAAGTCCAGGCAACCTTCATCGGCAATCACGAGCCAAGCCCCCGCCAACTCGATGGCTTAAGTCCGATGCATCTACCAGTTCCGCCACGCTCGCATCGGCCCATCTATACAAAAACCGCCCTCAGCTCTTTGCGTCCCTCCGCCGTCAAGATCTTGGGGAGGCAAGCTGGAGATTGCAAACGCCCCGGCCGACGTGGGAGAGCTTATCGAGTTCACCGTTTGCCAAATTCCGCCGACGTGCTCTCCTTCAAATCGTTCATCGTCACCTCAAAAACTTCGAATTGGATAACCTGGTGCGGGTGGCCCGACTCGAACCGGCACAGGCCTTGCGGCCCCACGGATTTGCGCACCACTTCGGCTTTCGCCGCCGCCAGCGCATTCGTTCCGCCGGAAGCTGCACCGCGACGCCAAGATTATGTCCGATGACGTGGCGCTTCTGGATATTCAGCGTCAAAACCGTCAGCGCTTCAGGTGAAAGCGCCACATGCCCTAACGGAGGCCGCCCGTGCAACGTTGCACGCAGGTTCAGTGCCACACTTCCAACTCTGTCATTCCCCACCCCAGCGGCGCGCTTTGATCGCCGCAGGCTGCCATCAACTGCGCGGAAGTTACGCCTAGGCCCGCTTATGCCGTTTCGTTGATCCGCGGAGGTGTTGCCTTCCCCACGACGAAATAGACCGAACCCGTAACCCGGGATGAACGCCGACAAGGCGCAATTGAGATGGACCTGCTTTGCAGTCCTCGAACACGACGGCTGTGGTCCGGATAATGAATTTCGCTCGAGCGGGATGGTCATCCTAAATCGCGCCCATCTTCACACAAATTGCGTAGGCAATCACAAACGCTGGCAAGAATAAGAAAAACCATACGAGGCCGTTCGGATCGCGATGCGATGCGAACTCACGGTTTGCATCAGTCTCTTGGCCGTGCGGGACGATTGAGTAGAGCTGACTTGGACGCCTTCGCCTGGCTGCCTTCCTTAGCAGTTGCTTCACGGCGGTTTCATGCTCGATTTCTCGATCGGACATCGGCGCGTTACCTCCTAGCCAACCATCCAAAGCGCGGAAACGACCGCGCATAGAAACAATCCGGCTACAGTAGCCAGACCAATCAAGAGGCGTTCTGGCAAATCCATTGACGGTCCTCGCCGCCAGCCACGTTAACAGCGCGTGCAAAGCAGACGGCGGGCTGGCGACGCCGGAGCCGCCCGCTCTTAGAGCGCCTATCCGACCGCAAACCATATCGGGAAAAAATGGCAACCGGGATAACCATCTATGGGTGTCCCCACCACAATGGGTTGCACCAGCGAGCATGATGCCGATCATTGCTTCTCTGCGGGGGCGTCGCTGGGCGGTTCAGCCGGCGATGCGGGCAGCGGAGCTTGCGGCGCCGCAGTACAGTCGCCCGCCCATAGCTTAGTGCCCCTGACCGTGCCAACCAACTTGCAACCCATCGGGGCTTGCTGCTTTGCCTGTACTGGCGGCCTTTTAGCGGCTCTCGGCGGAGCGGTTTGAGCGAACGCGCTGGTCGTAAGCAGTAGCGCGACAAGTCCGATTAGCGGCTTCATGGTCAGTCCGTCCCCAAAGCTTATTTCGCCTTCGCCCTCAGTCCGATATCGACGAGCCGCCGGATCACCTCTGGCCGTCCGGGAAGGTCGTCCTGAACTCGGCTCCCAGCGGCTTTGGCAGTTCTGGCTGCAGGCCGCACCAGCACCGCCTCGCCGGCTTCGGAAGGTCTCTTCTTTGCTGATTTCGTGATATCATGAGTTGATTTGCTCATACACATGATATCATGAAAGCAAACTGGGACGAACAGGCGCGGCCGGCGGTGACGACCGCTCCTCGGGTCACGGGTCAGAACGCCCTCGCCATAATCGACCTGGGCTTCCTCGCCGGGGCAAACTCGATACGGTCAAACTGTTTGGGATCGATGTGGCGCAAGGCACGCACGAAGCGCTTGACGCTCTCGTAGCTGGCAGTGAAGCCGAACTGATCAACCAAATCCTGATAGATCGCCTGCGCGTTGCGCCTCAGGCGGGCCTGCTGCTCGATCCATTCCCGATGCGGTTCACAGGCTGGGCAGGCGAAATCAAACGTCTTGACGGCCACCGTCACTCCGATAGTGGCGGTCGCGGAGGTGGGGGAGTTTGGCCTTCGGTGGCCTCAGAGCCGGCGGTCACCTCGGGGGAATTTGCCTCCGCCCCTCGCTGGTGTACGAAAATCGCCTGGTAGCGCCGGATCCCCGTCAGCCGCTGGATCTCTCGTTGGCTCGTCTGAAGCTCAAGAACGTAAATACGGTGCTTTGCAGATGCGGCTTCAAGACGTTCGCGATGCGAACTTACGGTTGCATCAGTCTCTTGGCCGTGCGGACTGGGCCCGCGTCAGCTTATCTTCGATGCCGATGTGTGATGCGTAACAACTTGCAAGAAGCGCGTGTAAGCATGCGCCCATCGCCCGGCTGGATAGCGTTCCGAAGGTTACACGTTCAAATCGTGTCAGGCGCGCCATTTGAAAGTAGCTCGTTGTCCCAGACAAGTTCGGCAACAGCCATGACGCAATTCCGCCTAACGAGCGACTGAAACCCTCGATTTGTTATTCGTGCTCCCGGCTCGCAGCAAAAAGTCGTGCCTCGCTCTCGAGGATGCGGTTGGCGTCTAGCGATCTGATCGGCGTGGCGAAATCGCGCGGGATGTCGTCAGAGAGCTGCAGCATCAGATACCGGCCGCAGCAGACGCGGAGGAACGAGGAAAATTCTCCACGTTCGCCCGGTCCTCCAGCAATTCTTCATGCAGCCGGTCCAGAAGCTGCGAGAGTGTCATGCCGTCGCGCTGCGCGATCTCCTCGAGAATTCGCCAGTAAAGGTTCTCCAAGCGGATGCTGGTGGAGAAACCGCGCATTCGCACGGACTTCAGCCGGGTCTGCCAAAGCCCCGCATCCGCATTGACAAAGAGCCTGCACATGGGCGACCTCCTCGGCCAACAGAACCAGCCGGATCACAGCCTATCACCCTGCCCTGCGCCTGTACCTACGCTCATTCCCACTGGGCGGGCGTCGTCAAGCCGGACGATCATGCGGCGCGGCGCATGCCGGAATGGCTGATCGTCGTCCCCAGAACGGCAAAAAATTGCGACAGCCACGACGGGTGAGCCGGCCAAGCCGGCGCGCTGACCAGATTGCGACCTGTCACAGCGCCATCAATTGGGATATCGGCATAGACGCCGCCTGCAAGTTCGACCTCGACGCGGCAGGCCGGATAGGCCGAACAGGTGCGCCCCTTCAGCACGCCGGCGCCCGCAAGGAGCTGCGCCGCATGACAGATTGCGGCGACGGGCTTCTCGGCATCGAAAAAGTATCTGACCAGATCGATCACCCG
Organism: Bradyrhizobium sp. UFLA05-112; assembly: GCF_053572325.1. Taxonomy (NCBI): domain Bacteria; kingdom Pseudomonadati; phylum Pseudomonadota; class Alphaproteobacteria; order Hyphomicrobiales; family Nitrobacteraceae; genus Bradyrhizobium; species Bradyrhizobium sp. UFLA05-112. The sequence goes on from NZ_JBANBK010000024.1 coordinate 24,500, forward strand.
TTCATCGGTGCGAAGGTATTCGGGAGCTCGGCCGCCCGGTATCACGAGCGCGTCGTAAGTTGAGCAATCGATTTCGGTAAACGTGTTATTGATCGTGAAATTGTGGCCGCGCTTTTCGCTGTAGGTCTGCTGGCCCTCGAAATCATGGATCGACGTTGCGATTGTGTCGCCTGCGGCCTTGCCGGGACAGACGGCATGAACCGTGTGGCCGACGGCGATCAGGGCCTGGAACGGCACCATTGTTTCGTAGTCCTCACCAAAATCCCCGACGATCATCAGAATGCGCTTGCCGTTCATGCGTTATCCTCGCTCATTGGGTTCCAGCGCTCGCACTTTGCGCGCCTGAAGATACAGCCGGCGGACGAGACGTGGCGTTAACCAGTTAACGCAGTCGAGCGAGCGGCACGCGCGCGCTGCCGTCGGCAGTGTGCGCACAAAGAGCCCAGGCGTCAAAGAATGCCTCAGCTTCGTCGGTAACGATCAAGCTACGAATGGACAGTTCTTCTTTCAAATGCCTCGCGCATATTCCGTATACAAATCCGGCCACAACTTGTCCCAACGCGCGCGCACAACAGATGGTTCGGCAGCAAACATCGCCGGAGTCAAAGCATTGAACAATACCTTGGGACTCCAGTTCCATCGAAGCGGCACGACACATCCAACTGCTCCGAATCACAGCGGTGTGGGACACTCTTTCGTTCCGAGCGCGCAAAGCATATTGCTACACAAAGTAGCATGTTGTCGCCTACTTGTTTTGGTGGGGTACAAATCTGTGCCACACTCCCGCAGCCGCAGTTGAAGTCCCTCGCGAGCGTCACCGATCTGCGACGACTCGATCACCGATGCCGAGAACAGCCTCGCAGAGCGTTTCTTTCTCGCGGATCGCTCGCGTGATCGCCAGGCGGCCCCTGAAGCAAGTCGTTTCGACTAAGTCCAAGCACATCGAGATCGCAGCAAGCGGTATTTCCAGAGAGAAAGCAGGATGAGGGCACAACACATGCGCCCGAATGGGAATGCACGAGCGCTTCGCGGTATCCTCTGCCTTCCATTCACCAGATGATGTTGACGTTCGAATGTGCAGGTTTTCGTCAGGCCTCCAACCCGGCTCGCCCCACAGCATCGAAGTGCTGGCCCCTCCCCGATCGGTTCTCCGGAACTCTCAAACCAATCAGAACCTGTGTTGCATTTCAGCCAGTCTAAACCTCAAGATCGAGTGGCATGTCGATTGCTTCGATGAAGCCAGACCACCGCTTCCACGCGCAACCCCGAGAGGACACACATGATTGGAATTGGAAGTAAGTTGCCGTCGTTCGAAGTCACGGGTGTGAAGCCGGGCTTTCACCTGCAGGAAGAAAAGGGGCAGAGCGCGTTCGAGACGTTGACTCAAGAGAGCTTTCCCGAAAAATGGAAAATCATCTTCTTCTACCCCAAGGATTTCACCTTCGTCTGCCCGACCGAAATCACCGAGTTTGCCCGGCTATCGAAGGACTTCGCCGATCGCGATGCAATCGTGCTCGGCGGCTCAACCGACAACGAATTCTGCAAGCTCGCTTGGCGCCGCGAGCACAAGGATCTGCATCACCTTCCCATCTGGCAGTTTGCTGACTCCAAAGGCACGCTTGTCGATGGCCTTGGCGTGCGCTCGCCTGAGGGCGTCGCTCATCGCTACACGTTCATCGTCGATCCGGAGAATACGATCCAGCATGTCTATGCGACCAACCTGAATGTCGGCCGAAGCCCGAAGGACACGCTACGGGTTCTGGACGCGCTGCAGACCGACGAACTCTGCCCCTGCAATCGCGAAATCGGCGGCGAGACGCTGAAAGTCGCCTGAGGCAACACGTCAATTGAGCAGTTGAGGATCAAATTCCGGATTGCGCCAAGGACGTCAGACTCTGCGCCGACGACGACCAATGAGACGCTTTTACCGCAAAGCAGATACGGCCTGTTGCTGGCGAGCGTGATTGCGACCCACAACTCCGTGTCATAGAGGCGATAGAATCCGCGGCGGCCGTCGTGATCGCGCTGGCGGCGATCGCAGCACGGCGGCTCGAGAAGTAGCCTACCCCGCCGCCGCGGCTCTCGGTCCATATCAGGTCCTCGACGCACATATCCAATCGCAATCGGAAAGGCGGGCAAGCCGTAGGTCAAAGAGAAAACTAAATCTGCTTCGCCAAAAGATGAGTGCTTAGGAACATTCGGGCAAAGCCAAGAGGTTATCATTGTAATAGCCGTCGGCGTGGGTCCGTACGTATTTTCCGTTCGGGCCATTAACAACGCCGACCTCGGCTCGCTTCCCGCCGACTGTTGTGAAGAAAGTGTTCGATCCAGACTCGATTGATTGGATCACCTGAGACCGCGGCCCCTTCCATCCCGGACCACCAAGGTGGGTGATCCCCTCATGCGGATTATCGCGAGGTTGCTTGTTGATGCAGGTCACCTGTACGTCAGCCACTGCGCTTGCTCCTATTGGTGGGTGCCGTAGCGGTTGCTGGTCCTAGAATTCACGTAGGTGCCGCCGCGGTGGGATGAGCCCGAGCCGCCCAGGAAGCGGCCGCCATGGCTGCTCGTGTGGTGGCCTCCGCCGTAGCTGACGCGGCTGCCTCCGTGGCCACCACGTGCCTCTGCATGCCCGATGAGCCCGATTGCCAGTATCAGCCCTGCAACGAATATTGCTGCCTGCATGTCTCTCTCTCTATGGTTGCATTTTATAGTTGCGCCCATTGCTAACCGCCGTTTTAGATCGGGGTGGAGTTATTTCGAGAATTATTGACATCGGATCGCGCATAGAAACTGCGTTTTTGGAAAGGTATTGATGAGAAAACTGCGCGCGGGCGCAAAAAGTCCTGTAGCAGAAAGGTTGGAGCGATTGGACTCATTCGAACTCGCGCAGGACAAAATAACGTCCGCGGCGGTTTACAAAAGATGCGAAACTTGTCGTTACGCTTGTCGAGGCGAATGCGCGTGGGCAAGCGGATTGTGAGGCAACCGCCGAATACTATGTGGGTGGCCAGCACAGCATAATCGTTTGCTCTACAGAGGAGGAGGAGGATGAGCCACGGCGTCTCGATCCCAGTGCCGACTGCGGTACGTGCGGTGATTTGTAGACCTCGTCTCGCCGGATTTCGTCACAAAGCGCGCCATTTTAGCCGCCTCCGAACAGAAGTGCGGTGCAGACAGAAGCAGCAGGCGGCAACGATCTTGCCCAAATGAGGAGACGCTTTCCCGGTTGCGGTCGCGGGCAGATGCCGGCGAGTGGAGCAAGACCGACGGCGAACGTGGGCGGCCACGACCGTATTCTTCTCCAGCATCAGAAGCAGACGTTCCTTGGTCGACGTCCCGGATGGATCCAAGAACCGATCTGACGGTGTTATCTTGTTGAAAAGAGCATAAGCTGGATCCCCGCGGCGCCAAGTACGGCAGCAAGTACATAGCGCGTTGTGGTCTCCGACAGCCAACGAAGACCAATCGTGGTCCCTACCATCGCCCCTGCGACAGCCCCCAGGGCGTATAGCCATGCCTGAGGTGAAGGCAACTGTCCGGCGTAAATCGCGCCGACCAATCCAACTGCGGAGTTCACCCATATGAAGGGGGCAGACAAAGCTGCTGTCTCTTTGGGCGAAGCCCACCGCATCGCAATAAGAATAGGCGCGAGGAAAACGCCCCCACCGACGCCAGTAAGCCCCGAGACCAGGCCGATGCCGGCGCCTGTCGTAATTGCGCCCCATGACGGCGTGCCACCGTCAGGGATAGCTTTCTTGGCTCGCCCGATCATCAAGATGGCAGCAGCAAAAAGGAGGATAATGCTGGTGATAGCATCATAGAGATGCGGGGGTAGAATTGTGAATCCTCCAATTAAAGCAGTTGGCACCGAGGCGGTTAGAAAAGGTCTCAATCTCTTCCAATCAATAAAACCACCGCGATTGAAGAGCCATGTCGAATACGTGGCAGCAACGATGTTAAGTAACAATGCTGTCGGTCGCATCTGAGTTGATGGAAACGATGCAAAGGCCATAAGGGCAAGAAACGCGGTGCCACCCGCCTGCCCAACCGTCGCGTAAAGGAGGGAAATGATAGCGAAGAAGATTGTGAGCATTGCGACTGGCACTTCAGTGTTCTGCGCAGCGGCAGGGGGAAAGCATCCGTATGCCCAATGCCTTCGGATGCGGAAAAGATTGATGTGCTAAGCTACCTGCTGCACGAACTGTCCGGTGCCTACACCGGCGGTTCACGCCAAAGAGTGCGCCAAAAGTAACCTCTCTCTAACTATCGGCGAAAATATCGACGATTGTTCGGTCGGGGCGAAATAAGTTTCTCGATTGCCGCGACGGCGCTGCATCCGATGGATCGCCCTCGTTCATCCATGCCAGTCCAGCAAGATTGGCGTCCGCGCGGATCGACCTCCAGCAATTTTACGCCCTCCCGCACGCGCGCGCCGTCCCGTGCAATACCGCGTAGCGCTCCTTCGATGGGAGCCTGGACCGATTTGCCGCCGAGACAACCCAACAGCAATCCCTTGGACACCAGCGTGCCGATATCGAGGCCTGTCCGCCAGATGCCATCGCGGGGCGAGTACACGAAGCGCTCGCGTCCAGCGCCGCCGAGCTCGCAGGCTCGGCCGTCCGCCAGCTTGGTGACACCTCGCGAGATTATTGCACCAGTCTCAATCGGATGGGTCTCGATGGCGGTGTCGCAGTTGACGCCCACCTCGAAGCCGGGCCCGATTCCGACTGTCACCCGCGCGAAGCCGCGCAGATCGGGAGGTCTTCGGTGCTTCTGCATGCGTGCATCCACGATCACGGATAGTGAGCGCAAGGCAATGACGTCGGAGAAGTGCATTTCGGTCACTGCCACGCTGCTCGGTTCGGTGTGAATCTCTGTGATTTCCGCTAGCGTATCGGCCCGTTTGCCCACGACGCCCTCAACTTCGCTCGACTCGCCGAACAGCGAGTCGTGAAATGCCATGCGGCGGCGGATCACCGGTGGAAAGGCATCGTGTCTCATTACGACAGCAAACTTCGCTTCGGTGAGCTTCGTGGCGATAGCAGAAGCGATTTCGTTCGTGCCGAGTACCAATGCGAAGAGCCTTGGCGCGCGTGCATCCTGGATCTTAGCAGCGACTTTCATGGGCGGGGTCCCGTTACCGGGGGTCCGTAGCAAACTACGCGCCAATTGCGAATTCGGGTTCATATATTTCAAACAAAATGGGTTCGTTCTGCCGACCACGGTGAAGCCGCGCGTTCCAACATGTCCTTCGAGATTGTCGCGGATACGACAATCGCGGGTTCGGCTTCTGTCAAATGGCCGGAACGGCACCGCGATCGTGGACCGCGCAAGAACGAGCGCCGGCCCAGGACAATGCGTGGCCAGGCGCTGTATGTGCATTGCAGTCGTAGACGTGGGCTTCACCGCCTGTCACTTTCACAGAGAACTTGGATGACGTGTCGTGATCGAAGTGCGCAGCCCGGCAAGTGAGCCGCGGCAGCCGCGGCTGCCCGCGCGTTCACCTTCATATATTCTCCTACTGGCGGGTGTCAGAAGTAGAGCGAGGCAGCGGGGCGGCCTGACGCGCCGACGCCTCGATGTGATGCGCCAGGTCGCCCCTGCATCACCGGGGGGAGTTTCGGCAATGCTCCCTCGGACGAAGCAAGCAGCGTGCCTAAGCCGGGCTGCAGCTACTGCGCGCATTTCCTGCAAGCTTTTGCCTGTCTAGCCACTCGCCACAAAGGACATGGAGCGTTTTCAGCCGCGGCCTGGATAGTCCTGTGCGGGGGCGGCGGGCGCCATGATGGCACGTTGGAAGTTCTCCGGCAGGAAACGAAGAGCAGACGAAAGACTTGCTTCGGCTAGCAGGCTACCTAATCAGAACTTTCGTCCGAGTTTAAGCTTCCCGAATGCTCAAGCGCTTCGGGGGCGTGAAATATCGATATTTGCCAGTCAGCATTCCGTTAACAAACTGGAGGCCGTGATCGCCATAGATCATATCCTCGCGCACATAGCTGTCGGCTATGGCCCCCTGATTGTTGCCGCCGACCGTCTTCCGGTTAGTCGCCACTCCATGGCTGGCTGGTGGCGAGCCGAGCATCTCAATTATGGCATCGCGTGATGTGCCCAGTTTCAAGTCATCAAATTGTTCGGCAGGAATCATTCCGGCCGCGTCGATGGGCTCAGCTCGCATTGGCGGGAGATCTTCAGATCCAATTGGCTTACGAGCCACAACTTTCTCGATGCAGTGCGAATGAATTGGAATGCCAGGATGCGAGTCCCATTTAATGTAATGGTCAGACCGTAGAATCTCCCAGTCGGCTTCCGCATAGATTGCTTGAAGCTCTCCCCGCGAGAAGGACTTCTTGTGACCGGACGCCAAACTCTCCTTCGAAACGGGATGGTCTGGTTGATCGAGAGTATTGGTGAAGCAATGAAATCCTCCAGGCCGAGTCCGATCGATTAAGGCCGTGATGAGGGGTTTCCAGACGCTCCGTTCCGTGAAATGCAATACGGAATGCGCTATAAAGACGTCGAGGTAAGCAGGTGGCTGAAACTCTTCAACGAGAACCACACCGCTCGTAATGTTTACGCCAAGCTCACCTGCGAGCCTATTCAACTTGGAGATCGCGACTTCAGAGCTGTCACTCGCGATCACCTGATGATCAAAATGGGCCAAATAGAGAGCATTGCGCCCCTCGCCGCACCCCAGCTCGACAACCACGCTCTTCGAGCGGAGAGCTGGCGCGATCTCGAAGATTTCGGGGCTAGGACCACCCATAGACGAAACGTTGTGGTCGGCGTAGCCCGAATCCCACCAGCAAGGTGAATTCGCCATCTCTTCCATACTGCACCTCACGCCGCCTGATATTGTTCCTCAAGTCTAACCACCGTGTCGGAGTAAAACATCCGAGCTATAATGCTCGAATATTTGACCCCCTTTTGCGTAAGCTGACAAACATCATCATCGGCCAAATTGATGAGTTGCAAAGACTCGAGCGCCTTGAGTTCTTCGCCGAAATCGTCCGCTAGCGCCCGTCCGAATATCACGGCGTAATTCTTTCTGCTTAAAGCTGACAATGTGAGGCCAAGGAGAGTGTAACGACGCGCAACATCTTCCGACGTCAACTTGATTCCGTGTGATGCTATCGCCTCAGGATCGAACGGACGATCCGAGAATGTGTCGATGATGCGCGAAGCCGTGCCCCCGTCTATGGCATAATCCGTGCCGCAGTGATATTGGCCGAAGTAGCTTCTGGCACCAGCCCCCAATCCGAGCAGGGGCGTTCCCTCGAAATCCGACACTTCCTGCCGGTAGGCATGGTCGCCAGTCATCCTTGTGAAACGTGTGAAGGATTCTTGCCGGTAGCCTTTGGACGCCATCCAAGCAACGTTCTGATCGTAGACTTCATACTTTTCCGCTTCAGAGAAGAATAATTCAGGATTATGCATTTTCGAGGTAATGACGTTCGTCATGGGACGAACAACAACGGGATAGAGAGAGACCGTCTGCGGCTCATAGTCGAGCACGCGACCAAGCGAAAAGAGCCAAGAGTCACGGGTTTGACCACGCAGGCCGTAGATCAAATCAAGATTGACGTGGGAAAAGCGCTTGATGAGCGCCTCGATTGCCGCTCTTGCAATCTCAATCGAATATGGCCGACCAGAGTGCGCAAGCTCGCCGGCTTCCATGCTTTGGATGCCCATGCTCATTCGGTTAGCGCCAAGTGCCTGCAAGCAATCCATAAGATTATTGTCGAAAGAATCCGGTGCGCCCTCGACCGTAATCTCGCATCGCCGGCTTCGTTTTGGAAATGCAGTATCGAGGGCGGCGAATAGCTCGCCGAATTGATGCTCCGTTAGCAGCGTCGGAGTGCCGCCGCCGAAATAGATACTGACGACCTCTTGATCTCCGAAGTACTCTCCATATCGAGCAATGTGCTCCACCAACCGACCAACATAAGACTCCTGACTCCCGCGTCTATTGCGGGTTGCAAGAAAGAGAGTGCAATAGGTGCATCGGTAGCGACAGAAGGGAATATGGATATAGATGTTGATTTGCTTTGAGCGACTAACCTGCTCAGCAACATCGGTTATGCGGAGTGGTTGCGGGAAAGCCCTATACGCGCGCTTCGAAGGATAGCCATAGACGTATGTTGGCAGCTCCTTCTTCTCTATCTTCGTCCGAAGAAATTCCAGACGATCCATGATTTAACCCCTGGGTCGACGTGCATGACCTGAAGGTCATGACTCCTGAACCAACGACTAGGACCGCTCGACCGCTCCGGCGGCCGTGCCAAAGAGAGAAACTCAAGAGTCGTGCCAAGCGCGCGAAATGCCCCAGAGAAGCTCGTTCTGTATCCTATTCAATGGCTTAGTTGCGAGCGGGGAACGGCACGTTGGCCGAGCATCACTGTGTCTTGGAAGCGACAAACCCGACAAGGGGGCAAGGTACCCGGGGGGTGGCGACGAACACCATGATCCGCATCCGCGCCCCGCGTGTTTATTGATAGCACTGCGTCCAAGGCCAAAAAGCGGCCAATGCCTGCCGTCGCCATTGGAGGGAATTTATTTCAGCGCGCAACCGCGACAACCCTGGCGACCGGCGCCAAACTCTCCATCAGAAGCTCCTCGTCAGCGGTCCGCCGCCGTCGCGACTTGTGAACGACCTTTATCGGTCCGCACCCTTGTCACGGCGAGTAGCCGAAGGCCGCGACACCCAAGCAATCTGAGTTCAACGAGTTGTCGAAAGTTCAAGGAGACCGAGGACTCACTTATCGCCGTCGACGCCAGCAGCTGGGGCGAGCCAGCCGAAGTGCACGCATCCTGACATCAATCCCCTGAACATATGCTAAAGAGCAGAACAGGTCGTGAAACTTGGGCGCGTATTCATTTTTGATACACGAGACCAAAACGGGTACAGGCCCGACCCGTGCGAACCGGCGGGGTGCCGAGGCGGGAGCCAAGCCACGCGTACAGGCAAATGGAGGACGGAGCCAAAGAAGTTGTTCGTTCAGGGCATCAGTACGGCGTGCGCCTTTCAAGTGGACGAGATCGCCGGCGTCTTTTCGAGGCTCGGCAGGAGCATGAATGCATTGTGACGCCTGTCCTGGTACCGCTCGCCGTGACCACGCTGATCCGATGAGGCAGCCGGACGGCCAAAAAAAAACCGCTGCTGGATTTCTCCAACAGCGGCTCAAGTCTAGGGAGAAAGCAGACGAACCGGTCTGCCAGCGGAAACGGCGAACTTGACCGTCAAGCTCCGGAAGCCGCAGCCTTTTGCCCATGTTGAGCCGATACCAACATGCCGTTGACCGCGCGGTACGCGAACACGATGGCCGGACCGATCGTGATGCCTGCTCCGGGGTAAATTCCGCGCATTGGCGAGGTCATGTCATTCCCGCAAGCATACAGACCCGGAATCTGCCTGCCCTTTTCGTCCAAGACGTTTCCGTAAGTATCGGTTGCCAATCCACTCGCCGTGCCGAGCGTTGCGGGAACGATCGGCAGCGCGACAAACGGCCCATTTCTGATCGGTCCAAGGTTTGGATTTTTCGTTCCCACCACCGGATCGCCCAGCGTGCGATTGAAAGCCGATTCACCGCGGTTGAAGAGCGGATCGCGTCCCGCGGCAGCGTGTGCGTTGTGTTCCTCGATCGTCCTTTGAAGCTCTCCGGCGTCTAGTCCTATCTGCTTCGCGAGTTCTCGAATCGTCTGGCCTACCTTGATATAGCCAAGCCGCTCATATTTCCCGATGCTTAACGTCCAGGGCCAGGGTAGCAAATGTCCCATGCCTCTGAGGCGGACGAAGTCCTGGTCGCAGATGAAGTAGAATCGCTTGTCTGCCGGATATCCGTTCTTGAACATTGCCAGGCAGATATCGTGATACGAATTGGATTCGTTGACGAAGCGTCTGGCACTTGGCCCTACCGCGAGGACACCGGGGCGACCGCGGTCTAGCCAGCCGTACGGGACGACTTGCGAGCGGCTGCCGCTGTTCAGGATCGACACTGGGGTCCAGAAACCGGCAGAGGCGACATCACTGTCAATCGCGGCACCGAGCCTAGACGCAAGGGCAATGCCGTCACCGGTGACATCGGGATGCGCCAGCGTGTTGTTGTGCTGATGCGCACCGCTAAGCTCCGCTCTTAATCGCGCGTTACGAGCAAAGCCGCCCGTTGCGAGGATGACACCATGCGAGGCGCGCACTTGAATTTCAGAATCGATCAGCTTGACGACAGCTCCAATGACGCGCCCCTCATCCTGGATGAGTTCTATGAGAGGAGACTCTGGCCAGATTTCTACGCCATACTTGCGCAGGCTCACGAGCAACCGCGCGATCAAGGCATTACCCCCGCTGAGCTCAGTGCCACGTCTGTAACTCAGCCGATCCCACGCGTAGCGGCTGACCCGACGCAAAACATGCTTCAGCGAAGCGAAAGATTGAAACGGGTTCAAAAAGCTTCTCACCTCTGCGGAGGAGATCATCATTCCCCCAAGCACAACACGAATAGGGTCGCCTATTAGGTCGAAATCGCTGCCGAGAAGCCTTCCATCATAGGGGGCGGGGCTCAGTGCCCGGCCCTTGTCAACTCCGCCGACCTGGTTCGAGTGATAATCGGGGGCAGACGCAAGGGTAAATTTGACCTCTGTCCCGCTCTCAAGTGTTGAGAGCGCGGTTGGACCGTCCTCTAGATAAGGCTCTACAAAGTCTGCCCGATAGTAGTTGCCAAGTTCATGCTGCAGGTACGTGCGCGCTTTCGCAAGCGAGTCCTCAACCTTCGCGGACCGCGCCTGGGGCGAACAAGGAACCCAAATCATGCCGTTCGATAGCGCCGTCGTCCCGCCAAGCCGCGGCGATTTCTCACAAACTATAACGCGCAGTCCGGCCTTTGCCGCATAGAGCGCCGCCGACAGTCCGGCTGCACCGCTACCGACCACGAGGACATCTGTCTCCCAATCATGATCGGGCTTACCTCGTTGCGGGAATACCACCGTCTTATGCCTGATTGATTGATGGGTCGGCTCGTTCATTCCGGCCTTGCTCCAAGATTTGCCCATGAGCGTCAGTGATTTCGTGGAAGCGAGACAGCTTTGAATTGCTCTGCCGCCGTCTTCACTGCCCGCTCAATTGGGATCCTTTCAATGGAGGATGCGCCAACGAAGCCGACACACTTCGTCGACCGATAGACCTCGACTGTATCCTGCGGCTCTGCGATTGCCCCGCCATGGCAAAGCAGGACAACGTCCGAGCGTACTCTTCTCGCTGCGATATTGATGTTATTGATGCGCCTGATCGCCTCTTGTATCGACTGGCCTTCTTCATGCCCGGCGAGCCCGCCACGGGTCGCGCCAACATGCGGGACGATGCAGTCGGCTCCTGCGCTCGCCATCGCCTTGGCGTCTTCCGGGCTTGCGACATAGGCCAGCGAGAAGAGGTTTTTTTTGCGGGCAGTCGCGATCATTTCGAGCTCACGTTCAAAGCCAAGCCCGACCCGACCGCGGCGGTCACGCCATTTTTCGCCCATGGTGGAGATGGTCGGATAGTTAATCACGCCGGAGAAGCCGGCCGCCCAAAACTTGTCCAGAAGGGCATCAAGGTCGAGCCGAAGAGGATCCCACGCTTCAACGCCGCCTATGACAGGTACGGAAGAAACAACGTTGCGGATTTCTGCTGCGAGATCGAGGGTACGCGCATTCGAATCACCGATCCGGCTCGTGGGAAGTCCCATGAGACGGGACAGCCCGGTGCTGTAGACCACCAGCATGTCGGCGCCTCCCAGGACAGCGCACTTCGCAACCAGGCCGCAGCTACTCCCGGCGACAAGAACCGCTTTTCCTTGATCGACCTGTTGGCCGATCCTGGAAAGGATTTCGGCTCGCTCAAACATGCGCATCGCAATGAGCCCCTTGCCCCAACCGCTCGAGGATCCACGTCGTGGCGTTCTCGGCAAATTCGGGATCATTGATGTGGCATTTCAGTTCGCGAACCTTAATGTTCGGCGCGAGACCAGCCTTGACCGCCTCGAGCCAAGCACTGTCAGCGTCGGGATTGCGAAAAATACCGCCCTCGCGGTCATAATCGGAAACACCTTCCGCGGGCCAAAGCACAATTGCAGGCCCCTTTGCCCGCGATAGCCGCTCGGCCGTGAGCCGGCCGATGCTCGCGTTTTCAGAAGGAGTTGTGCGCATGAGAGTCGTATAGGGCGTATGGGAGTACAGCTGGCGGCCGCGAAATTGATCAGGAACGCTTGATGGCGGACCAAAATTGACCATGTCGACCGCACCAGGCGCGATCACTTGCGGGATGTGCGATGCTGCTTTGAGTCGATCCGGACCGGCGCTGGCGGTGCCTCCAACAATCTCGTCGGCCAGCTCCGTTGTGGTCAGATCGATCACAGCGTCGAATTCGCCGGCCGCGATCAACTGCTCCATTTTGCGACCGCCGGCCCCGTTGGCAGGAAAGACAACCGTATCTACGCCAGCCTCGGCAAGGCGCGCCACGCAGTGATTTGCCGCAGGCGTCGTTACGCCGAAAGCCGTGATGGCAACGACCTTCCTTTTCCGTCCATACTTCGTGGGCGCATAGTTCATGGCCGCAATGGCCCTCCCCGCATTCTCCAATACCCGTTCGGTAAAGGTGTTAATCCCGAAGAGATCGACGAGCGTTGGATAGAGGATAATGTCGCTATGGACGGCCAATTCAGCGAGCAGCGCTGGCCTTGCACTGCTCACGAGCAGCTTGGGAAAGCCATAGGGCAAATCAGCCACGATCTCGCCGAAAACTGCGCTCCCCTTGCCACCGGCAATTCCGACAATCGCGCCAATGGCGCCCGTTGCCAGGAGGACACGGACCCTTTCGCTCGTCGTTGCGGCTATCTCCTTCAGGAGCTCGGCCGGCGAGACGACACGAGCGCCATTACGATCGGGTTGTTTTGTCCTCGCAGCCGACCCGGAGGTGCCGATGTCAATCAGGACGACTTTGCGGCCACATGCCTCGATGATATCTTTGAGATAGGACGCTTCGCGGCCCTTGGTATCCAGCGTTGCCACGATCGCGACCGCGCGCAGCTTGGATGGACTACCATCCCGGACTGACCTCTGGTCGTCCGTGCAATGGTGAGCCACGATCTTCCTCCCCGATCATTTTACACCAGGCACCCTTAGACCGGGCGGAGGCCGGCTATAAGGTTGGTGACGCGCGCAGTTGGGTAAGGTTGGGTAGAGGCAGTGAAGGTGCTGCGCAGCTACTGCCAACGAGGTGTCGCTGGTCTGCATGCACCATCTTCGCGGCCCCACTGAAGCCCCATGCTCGTCTTCAGTGTAGTCTTCGATCTACGGCTGCCGAGCTTACGCAGCATCCGCAGCAGAATGCCCCTGCCACGATTGTCATGACTAAAGTTCGCGGACGATCTTGGCTCAGTTCTTGAAAGATGCCGGCGTAAACGAGATTGCTTCCGCCGGCGATCAATGACAGGGAACCACCTTGGATCACGTAAGGACGCAATTCAAACTCTAATACTTTTCAAATCCAACCATTTTCAAGGTCCAGTCGCTGACGCCCCCCTTATCGTTGCGGTGGATAAACATTTTCCGGATCGAGGTCTCAAGATTTCTGCGCTCGATTCCACTCAGAAACGGAATGTCGAACTGACGCGTTTGCTTGAACTTCTCAACCACGGCCTCAGTCGGATCGCAGACCGGTAGCCTTGCGGCAATCGCGTGCGTGGCATGCAGATCCTCGATAAAGTAAAAGCCCCCTGGCTCAACGATCGGGAACAGCTTTCCGAGAGCAAGCTGCTGGTGGTAAGCTGCGTGCGAAGCATCTTCGATGATGATCCTTACGGGAGGTAGTGAGCTCGCAAGTCTTTCCAGGGCTAGCGCGTCTCCCATGTCAAGGCGCTCGAAACGGAATCGGTCCAATTCAAAGGCGCTGAAATCGGAGATGTCGCAGCCGACGATGTTGGCTTTGGGAAAGAACTCCAGCCACATCTTGATGGACGGAATGTCGTAGACCTTGCGAGCGAGCAACGCACCGGGATCGAGAGAGCCGTACCCATGCTGCAATCCAATCTCGACCATCGTGAAAGGTTCGTCGCGGAATTCTTCGAATAGAAAAGAGTAGAAGCTGGTGTAGCCATGTGCGTCGCCAACCTCATCTCCCTTGTCGGTTCCTAGGGTATTTGCTCGCTTCGTCAAATTCGGCACGTTCATTCCAATATCACCTGTTCTTGGAAGAGACCCAGAGATAGTGCACGGCATTTCAAAGCGCGTGCCAAACCGTAAGTGATGATTTCTTTTGCGTATTCTTATCAAGCCTCTGTCGCCGGTTCGACCGAGTGTCGCGATTCTGACAAGTCGTCATACATAACGCTCAACCGCGCTCGATTTTTTTAGCGCATCGCCATTTCGACGAAGTTTCAACGGCAGGCGAACCGTTTCATCGGGATGCGATCGGAGGCACATTGACGTTGGCCTAACGATCTCCTCTGTTGAACGTCACAGTTGCGACCGGATTGAGCACGAGATCGCGACAACGAGCAGACTTAGACGCATTCACAGCAGGGAAAGACGACAGCGCCGTCAAAGCGCTTGATCACGAAACGACAAAGACGCGAACAGATAATACTTTCGATGAAAACTGTGCGAACGCCAGTTCAACTTCCTTCGGCGCGCCGCCAAGTTCGAGGGCTGGTGCCGGTGCTACGTTTAAACTCACGACTGAAGTGATAGACGTCGCAGAAACCGCAGCGTTCGGCAATGGTACCGAGCCCGGCGTCGCTTTCCAAGAGCAGCTTCTGCGCCATCATGATGCGCTCTCGGATCAGCCAGCGCCTTGGGCTGATCTGCAGATGCCTTTGGAATAGCCGCCGCGTCTGTGCGGCACTCAGGCCCGTGACCGCGACCAGTTCGTCGGCATGCCAAGATCGCTCCGGTGCCTGCCGCATCTTTGAGACGATGGCCCGCAATGGAGCGGGGAGACGGGAATCACCTTGCTTAGACGGTGCTGCGATGAGGTGCAGCAGTTCCGCCACGAGGCGATTGAGGGCCAAGTCAACGTTATCATCTCTGGCGCGCAAGACATCAAACAGGTTTCCGAACCACCGTTCGAGGTCTTTCGGTGCCGATATCGTTGCGAGGGTTGCGCCGGTGCCGAACACTTTTTGGCGAATAGCCGGCGTGTTCGGTCCGTCGATCCTTACCCATAGAACGGTCCAGGGATCGCTCTCGTCCGGCCAGTGCGCATGTGGCGCCTCGTTGGCAATCCAAATCAACTGATTGCGCCCAACAATGAATGTCCTGCCCTCGCTGGATACGAAGCCACGTCCCGCTGTGCAGTACAGAATGTCCTGACCCGGATAGTTGTCTCGCGCGATGTGGTGGTCGCGCGCGGTGATGGCTTTGCCAGCCCTAAGCACCGTAAAGGCGCAGCGAGTCCAGGCGGCGTCAGGAAGGACGTACTGATAGCTTTCCGGAAAAACTGTGCGCTGCGGTAATAATGCCATGCGTGTTTTATATAAACCGAAGCGTGCTTTGTCCATTTCCACCCGCGAATTCCATGCCTACGCTCGCAGATAACGACTAACAATCAAACTCGCCGATCGGCATCCAGGATGCACGTTTTGTATTCCTGAGTAATTGCTGCGAGGATTCAGGGGGGAGCCGGTGCCGATACTCACCGCCCGCGAACTGCGCCAACACACGCCGAGCAAGGATGTTTCTTCTCTTCCGCTGCCGATATCGTGAAGGCAATCGACACCATCGCGCTGGCTTCAGGCACATTCAGGGAGGAATTGATGAGTAAACCGAGAATCACCGTGGTCGGCAGCTTCGCAGTGGGACTTACCATTCGCGCTCCGAACATCCCGGTCTTCGGCGTCACGATGTTAGGCAGCAGTTTCGATATGGGGCCTGGGGGCAAGGGGTCGAATCAAGCGGTTGCGACTGCGCGACTAGGCGCGGATTCGTCGCTGGTAGCCATCATCGGGAAAGACAAGTTCGCCGATATCGCGGCCGACCTCTACAAGGCCGAAGGCGTTGGCACCACGCATGTCAACCAAATCGCCGAAAGTCCGACGGCGGTGGGCTTCATCATTCTCAACGAGCGTGGTGAGAACTTTATCATCATGGACTATGGCGCCACCAACGCCATGGATGCAGCTTTTGTGGATCGTGCCGAGGGCCGTATTCGGGAAAGCGACCTCGTCATGGCAGTCCTCGAACCTCCTGTCGAGGTAGCAATGCGAGCCATGGAGCTAGGCCGCAAGCACGGCAAAACGACTATCCTCAATCCGGCCCCCGCCGTGCCGCTTCCGGATGAGATCTTCCCGTTGGTCGATTACCTGACGCCGAACGAAAGTGAACTTCGTATTCTGCTCGGTCTGCGGCCGGACGATCCGCGGCCCTCACGCGAGCTCGTGGAGATACTGCGCAAACGCGGCGCCGCCAACGTGATTGTAACGCTTGGCGACCGCGGCGTGCTCGTCGTCACCGACGCGATCGACGCAGCCATCCCGGCTGCCGAGGTCAACGTAGTGGACACGACGGGCGCAGGCGACGCGTTTAATTCCGGCTTCGCCGTGGCTCTGGCCGAAGGCCACGATGTGATCGAGGCCGCGCGCTTCGGGGTCTGCTGCGGTGCCCTGGTCTGCACGAAGCTCGGGGTCATTCCTGGCATGGCAACGCGCAGAGCAGCCGACGAGATGTATCGTAAATTCTCCGCCTTGAGTTGAAGGAAAGCAGGATGGACCTAAACCACAAAGCTTCCGGATGTCGAGTTGCCCGGGCCAACGTTAAGAGGAATCGCAGCGAGGTGAGGATCGTCTGTAAGCCAGAATGCCGAAACTTGCCGCGCTCCTATACGCCTGATCTTGCCATCGCTGCAGGGCGTCCCGCGCGTCGAACCATGTGCGCGGTCGCCACCGGCGGCTCGGCGACTTTTTTGGACACTCGGCCGAAGGACGATACGCCGCTGCCTGGTGGCAAGTCTTCCGTCCGGAATTCTTTGACCAGCGGGCGCGTTGGAACTTTGGCACGAAGCTAGAGAGCTGAATTGCAAGATGCCCCGGATTTACGATTGGGCCGCACGCGAAGCCCAGCGCACAGTGACGGTGGCCGACCTGCGCGGCGCCAAAGACTCCGGCAGGCGCTACACTCAAGTCACCGCTGAGACGGCGGACGAGGCAGCAGCTGCGGAACAATCTGGTATCGAGATGCTGGTCACCCGCGCCCGCAACGTGGAAGCCGTTCGCAAGGGCTCGAAGCAGCTTTTCGTCACGGCGGCGCTCGGCTTTGCCGATGCCGCAACCCAGGACGATATCCTACGCACCGCATTAAAGGCGTTGACCGACGGCGCAGACGCCGTGATCACAGCGCGCGGCATGGCGACCGTCGCTATGCTCGCGGCCGAAGATATTCCGGTCGTTGGTCATCTGGGGCTAGTTCCGAGGAAATCGACCTGGGTTGGAAAGCTTCGTGCGTTCGGCAAGAAAGCAGATGAAGCTTTGGAGCTGTTCCATCGCTTCCGCCGTCTAGAAGAGGCCGGCGCGTTTGCCGTCGAATGCGAGGTCATTCCGGCCAGAGTCATGGCAGAGATCCGCCGGCGGAGCCGGCTGGTCACGATTTCGCTTGGCTCCGGACCTGATGCAGAGGTGATCTTTCTCTTCACCGCAGACATATGTGGCGAGGAAGGCCGGCGTCCCCGGCACGCTCGGACCTATGGAAACCTGCAGGCCATACAAGAGGGCCTCAAACAAGAGCGTGTGAAAGCTCTCAGTGCATTCCGCGCCGACGTCAATGCGAATGCGTTTCCGGGACCGCAGGAATCCGCGCAGATCGACGACGATGAATTCGCAGCATTCTTGTCAGCGCTGGAGCAAGGAGGTTTTTGATCCTCGTTGGCACGCTGGGGCAGCGATATCAGACGAAATTACGATTTGTCGGTACTTGAAGAATTTCGCCCAGGTAGGCGAGCATCTCACGTCAAAAAATCCGGCGGAGCGGAGGCAAATATGGATGACATCTTATACGGTACGCGCGACAAACGCGGTAATTGGACGCCGAACAAGAGGCCGGAACGCGCGCCGATTTTTGTCTGGCCGGTGCAGCCGAAGAAAATTCTTCGTTGGTTGCCGGGGTATCTCTTGCCTTGGAATACCCTCTATTTCGCGATCTCGCTCGTATCGTGGATCTATCTGACACCGGCGCTTGATACAATGCGGGAATTCCACACTGAATGGCTTTCGCTCATCCTTCTGCGCAATGCCGGGCTAACGGTCCTTGTCTATGGCGCCTTCCACTTCATCCTTTATGTCCAACGACGTCAACAAACGAACTTCAAATATAACGCAAAGTGGCCCGACACCGACAACACTACCTTCCTGTTCGGAAGCCAGACAGCTGAAAACGTATTTTGGACTATGTGTAGCGGCGTGCCGGTATGGACCGCATACGAGACCCTTACCTGGTGGATGTACGCTAACGGCTATTTGCCGTACGTCGATTTCGGAAATGTGTATAAGAGACAGCCCGGGACCTTGGTCCGGCCTGTCAGCATCTACACTCGAGCACATCTGCTATTTTACGGGCGTGCTGATCCATTTCGTCCTGCCCTCCCATCCGGTGCATGCAATGTTTCAGCTCATGCACGCGGGGTTGTCGCCTGCGAAGTCTCACACCGGTTTCGACCGGGTGGTCATGGACGATGCAAAAGCCATCAGCACAGACAACTTTTATCACTACCTGCATCACAAGTATTTTGAAGTGAATTATGGAGAGCGGCGCATCCCGCTCGACGAGTGGTTCGGCACAGCTCACGACGGTTCTTCCGAAGCCGACGAGAGGATGTATAAGCGCATAAAGGCCAAGAAGTGGGCGCGCGGCAATTAGTCCTGAAATTGGTAAGGCAGATCGGACGGTCTTTCCGACTTCTGATGGACGATGGCTACATACTGCAACTTCCCTTCCACCCACCAGCAACATTGGCGCCGCCGGCCCGCGGATCTTGCCACGGCATCGGCGCAGTTGCTGCGAGTTTGACTCAGAGGAGATGTAAATGACTAGTCAGGATGAATGGGTAGCGGCTTGCGCCACTGACGCATTGATGCCCGAAGAGACCGTTCGCCTCGATCACGGCGGCCGTACGTTTGCAATTGTTCGCTCTCCGGAGGGAGACTACTTCGCGATTGACGGCCATTGCTCTCACGAGAAAGTCCATCTTGCGGACGGCATTGTCGATGGGGGAATCATTGAGTGCCCGAAGCACTTCGGGACGTTCGATTACCGCACCGGCGAGTCGCGCGCATTGCCTGCATGTGTTGACCTGCGCAGTTACGAGGTGAAGGTCGAGAACGGTACCGTCTTCATCAAGCTCTGAAGTCAAAAGCACGACGATGTCGAAGCAGAGCTTGCTTATACTACAGTCCCTGTGGGCGATGGAACGACGCCAACCCGATGGGGTCGAGCGTTCTATCGACCATAACATAGCGATGATCCAGGAAGCGGGCTTCGACGGCATCAGCACCTCCTGCGCCGATCCTGCACGGGTCGCCCTGATTGCGCGCGCCCTGGCCGGCTCAGGACTGGCAGTCGAGGGTATGTGCTTCCCGCGGACGACCGATCACTTGAAAGCGGCCATTGACCTTGCTCACCACCTCGACGCCCTGCATCTCAACGTCCAGCCTGACATCCGCCCGCGCCGTGTCGTCGACTGTATCCCACTGCTGGAGGGCTGGATCAGGGTGGCGCAAGAGGCGGGCATGGCGATCTACTTCGAGACGCATCGCAACAGGATGACGACGGATCTCCTCTTCACACTCGACCTGATGGACCAGGTTCCTGGGATGCGCATGCTTGCCGATCTCTCGCACATCTTGCTAGGGCGCGAATTCTGGTATCCGATCTCGGACGAAGACGAAGCACTGGTGCGGCAGGTACTCGATCGTACCTGGGCTTTTCATGGCCGTGTGGCGTCTCGCGAGCAAATTCAGGTCGAGATCACTTTCCCCCAGCACAAAATCTGGCTGGATCTGTTTCTTGGTTGGTGGAAATACGGCTTCAACAGTTGGCGAAGGCGCGCCGGCGCGGGTGCCCGTCTCACTTTTACCTGCGAACTTGGCCCGCAACCCTATGCCATTAGCGATCGCCATGGCAACGACACCACTGATCGTTGGGAGGAGGCTCTCTTACTCAAATCCCTGGTGCGCGGCCTGTTCGAGAGCGCGGCAAACGATGCACAGCCTGCGCTCGGAAATGGTTCAGCTGCTTGAGCGACCAGTCCACAATGGTGATCGTTGGGGCGGGCGAAGCTGGTACGGCCGCTGCCGTCGCCCTGCGCGAAGGCGGCTGGGGAGGCATCGTGGCCTTAATCGGCAACGAAGCTATGCTTCCGTATGAGCGTCCGCCTCTATCCAAGGCGATCCTGACCGACGAGATGACCCCTGGACCCAAGCCGATTGTGACGGCAGAACGCCTCGCTAAGTTGGAGATCGATTATCTCCAGGGAAACGAAGTGGTTGCGATTGATCGCGCGGCTAATGTGGTCACGCTCTCAAGCGGGTCAAGGATGGCGTATCACCGGCTCCTCCTAGCCACGGGAGCTCGACCTCGGAGTCTGAGTGTTCCGATCGCTGAAGGAACGAGGGTCGCGACGCTGCGGACGTATGAGGATGCCACTCGCATCCGCAACACTATTGGCCAAGGACGCAAGGTCGTTGTGATCGGCGGCGGCTTTATCGGGCTCGAGGTTGCCGCGAGCGCGGTCTTAAGAGGGGCTTCGGTGGTCGTACTCGAGGCAGGATCGCGGTTACTCATGCGGGCAGTACCACCTCCTATGGAAAAACTAATCAGGGCCAAGCACGAACGCTCCGGGGTGCGCATTGAGACAGGCGCAAACGTTGAGCGGGTCGACTTCAGTGAAGGGCACTCCAGCGTGGTGCTAACCGGTGGTCGCTCACACGGGGCCGACCTGGTGATCGTTGGGGTCGGTGCGACGCCGAATGTCGAACTTGCGCAAGCGGCAGGACTGGTTGTCGACAACGGCATCGTTCTGGACGACACGCTGGTGACTTCGGATCCGCACATCTTCGCGGCGGGGGACTGCTGTTCGTTTCCGCATCGCCTCTATCAAAAGCGGGTCAGGCTGGAGGCCTGGCGCAACGCACAGCGACAAGGTGTGGTGGCGGCAGCGAACATGCTGGGCGAGAACCGTCCTTTCGACGACGTTCCCTGGTTTTGGTCGGATCAATACGACGAGACATTGCAAATCGTCGGCCTGTGCCCAGACGGAGAAATCCCCGTAGTCAGGAACCTCGGCACGAGGGGCCAGCTCCTGTTTTACCTCGCCGCCGACGGCCGTCTGGTGGCCGCATGCGGATTTGGGAACCTGGGCACGGTAGCGAGAGAAGTGCGTTTTGCCGAGATGATGATAAGCCGCGGAATTAGCCCCAAGGCAGAGGCTCTCGCAGACCCCGCGATGAATATGAAACATCTACTGGTTTAGTCAATTCGGCATTGCGGACGCTCGTTTATCACCTGCCGCGGCTACGTCCGCGAGTCCAACGCCTTCACGGAGGTCGACCACGCCTCCCTCCGGACCGAGGAGTAGCACCGTGCGCCTTTGGGTCATGTCCGATCTGCACATCGAACTCACCCGCGGCTGGGACCCGCCGTCCGGCAAGGCGCGCCCCGCCTTCGACGTCATGGTGGTCGCCGGCGACCTGGTGCCGAGGGCTGAGCGCGGCGTCCGCTGGCTGTTGGATCGCGTGCCTGATCGGCCGGTGATCTACATCATGGGCAATCACGAAGCCTACGGGACCGATATCGACCGCACGCTCGAGAAGGCCAAGGCAGCGGCTGCCGGCACGAATGTGCATGTCCTGCAGGACGAGACCATCCGCATCGGCGACGTGACGTTCGCCGGCGCGACGCTCTGGACCGACTTCGCGCTTTTCGGCGACGCGCATCGCGGAATGGCAGTCGCCGCCGATCACATGAATGACTTCAAGAAAATCCGGGTCGGCCACTACGTAGAGCGCTTTCGGCCCCCGCACGCGCTCGCCAGGCACCGGCGTTCGCTGGCGTTCTTGGAAGCCGAGATGCGCAAGCCTCGCGACGAGAAAAAGTTGGTGATCGCCACGCACCACGCGCCGGTGCCGGCTCCCGCGGATCTCCACGATCCAGACCTCCGACCCACGCTCGAAAAGTTTTTGATGGTCGCTTATCGCAGCGATCTGAGGTCGTTGATGAGTCCTCAGTCGACAACAGAGGACAAGAACGAGCTGCGGCCAGCAGATCTATGGCTGTACGGGCACACCCATGAATCCTTCGACGCCGTGATCGGCAAAACCCGCGTCCTCAGCAATGCCAAAGGCTACGGCCCATGGCCTGGCCAGCACCGGACCTGTGACAACCCGAATTTCAACGAGAAGCTCATCATCGAGATCTGAAAGGGGCCGACCATGAACGACGCCGACTGTCAGAAGCACGCCGGCTGGCACCGACGCGACCCGTCGTTGCGGCGCCAAGATAGGCCTCGAACAACTGCATCACCGGGCCGATGATCGACAGGCTCGGAACGTCGCTCTCTTTGCACTTGTCCTCGAGCTGGGAGACCAGGCCCTTCTCCCGCAGCGTGAATAGTTCGATCCCCGGCGCACAGGCTCAACACCAATGGTCGGGTCCCCTAAGCCACGGGATCGGCGTCCAAAATTTGAATGCAAAGACATTTGGAGGTCGGCGTCTGTGGCACTCACGCAATCATCTGAGTCGGATAGGTGCATTGCTAGAGAAGGGAACATGCTCAAGCGCAGGTGCTGAGAGCGGGGAGCAAGAAATCTCCCAGCTGCGTCCACGCGGGAATGGTTTGCATGATGCATCATTCCGCTGGGATCTTGGCGACCTCTGCCAGAGGCCCCGGTTCTACTCGGATATCACCGGAAAAAGGACGCTCTTGGAGACCAATGAGTCCCAGCGCCATCACGACGGCGATTGAGAACACGCTGAGCGCCGCAATTTGCGCACCGGGCTTCTTCAGGTGCACCAACCCGATTGATATCTGTGTCACCACGCCAAGGATCAGGACGAGAATCCATTTGGCATCGAACGTGCGGTCGGAGGCCAACGCGAGCCGTTCGGAACGCGCGCTGCCCGCTCTGACTGCGGCATTTAGCAAGGCAGTCTGCACCGCCCCGCCCGCTGTTTGAGCGATCCGCGGATCGCTCACCTCTCGCAGCAAGGCGTCGTAGGCGGACTTAACCGAATTGGCCGCCTGATCCTGCGCCATCGCCGGCCACTCGTCGTCCACGAGGGCGGCGACGTATTTTGCCAGTACTGAGCGGAGGCCGCCCATGTCCGAGGCGGACGCGATACTAACAGCATAGATATTGCGCAGTTCCGCCGCCTCTGACTGTACCGCGCGGGTCGCTTGGCGGTTGCGATCGGTTATATCGTTGGCCAGAAATCCGGTCAGGAACGCAAACAAAACTCCGACCGTGCCGAAAAACGGAGCGACCACGCCTTCTATGCGGCGCACCGGCACGACCGTTGCGGGGCTGAAACTCGCGATCACAATGACAGCGCCAGTCGTCGCGTAAAAGGCGAAGAGGACTGCGAACAATTCAAATATTGGAAAATCTAGCCAAGCTTTGATCATTAGGTTAGCCGATCCCCTGTTACAAGGCGGCGAACCCGACTAGAACATATGAGCATTGGGCCCCAAATAATATGTTGGTAGTGGAATCACAACCCTGGCCACGACAGAATGGTTCAGGGATTCGTTCATTCTGGCAGAATGTTTTCCATGGCTTTTGAAGGGCCGACTCTGGGCACGCCAGATCACTGGGCGCCTGGTCCGCATGTGCCAGCCTACGTAAAGCCTTATGTCAGCCGAGCAAGTCGGATGCCGCGGATGCAGAAGCGATTTGTGAGGCGATCCCTGCAATGCGGTTCCTACCGGCGAAGTCTGCCGAACAACAAGCCGCCGGCATGATTTGCGGACGCGGGAAATATTGATCAGGCAGCGTAGCAGCCTGACAATGCCGTGCACGTCTGCATGGCCGAATTGGGAATGGTGGCGAACGCTGGCTTGGTGAGCACAGCCGAGCTGCTGCCAACTCTTCGGGACGAAAACGACGACAGAATCCCTGATGCTGCCCGCTTTGTCCTGATCCAGCTCCCTGTCGCACCTCGACGGACGATTCGATCTCGACGTGGTGCCGAAGACCGGGTCCGCGACCTCGACGACGAGGACCTACGGGCCAAACCGCGCAGATCCAACTGCTCGCCTGCGCAGCCTCAGTACGCTCTCAGACGAAGCGCCGATCGAGGCCGATTACTCGATATGGTCCGCAGCGACCTCGACTCCTCGCCGGCGGTGATGTCGCTCGCGTGCTCCGATCGGCAAGCAAATGGCTTGCCTGCAAAAGACCATGATCAACGAATGCGGGTTCCTCGATCCTCTTGTGTCGGCAGCGAAGACCAGAAGCCCCTCGTCGAGTGGATCGAGGCCTTATCGCGCGACCCCGATCACGACTGCGTGTCTGCGGCGCTTCGAGATCACGAGTAGGAGGATCTCGCTTCTTCCCGTGATGACGAAGGACAGTCTTGACGCCCCTGGGGTACCTTTTGACGCAATACGAGATTGCTACGCCTATAGACTAACTCAATTTGCTATTGATATATCTCAATCGTCGTGAGATTCTGACTTGATCGCCAGCTTCGAGCAGCTGTTTCTGAATTTTCATGGGGAGTGTTGATGAGGACTGACTGGGAAGAACCGATCGCACGTATGGTAGGGCGTATCGAAGATACGGCTCGGCAGGTAGGGGACGCCTATCCACATTGGGCGAACCCGGAAAGCGGCACTTGGATTACAACTGCGAATGGGGATTGGACCGGCGGATATTGGTTGGGGATGCTTTGGCTTGCCTCTCGCGGGAATGGCGGCGAGCGGTTCAGGATTCTCGCGGAGCAAGGTTGCGCGCGCCTTGCGCCGCGCGTTACGGCCGACACCGCGTTCAAGGCCGCGACCTTCTATTACGGGGCTGGACTGGGCTCGCTGCTCGCCGGCAGCGAGCACGCCCGGGCGCTCGGCCTCGCAGCGGCGCGAGACCTCAAGCAGCGGTATAATCCGAAGCTAGGCCTGGTACCCCTCGGCGCGAATGCAGAGGAGGGCTCGGACGTAGGAGCGACTGCAAGCAGTGTCGATAGCTTGGTCGTCTCACTGTTGCTGTTTTGGGCGGCTCGAACCGCCAATGACCGAGAAATGCGTGAGGTCGCCGCCAATCATACCGACAAGGTGCTGGGACTTCATCAGCGCGAGGACGGCTCATTCGTGCAGTCCTCATCGCTTGATCCCGCGACTGGAGAGATCTTACGGCGCTACACGCACAAAGGCTACAGCGAGAGCAGCGTCTGGGCGAGAGCACAGGCGTGGGGGGTCGTTTGCTCGACGATGAGTTACTTGTCCGGTGGCCCAGAAGAGCGGTGGCTTCAGGCCGCCATGAAGGGAGCCGACTGGTGGATCGCCCATGTGCCAGCTGACCGCGTGTCATACTGGGATTTTGACGATCCGCAAGCCCCCAACGTTGAGCGAGACACTGCCGCTACCGCCTTCATGGCGTCGGCTTTTCTAAAGTTGAGTTCGATTGCGCCGTCTGAAAGCAAGCGGCAACTATATCGGCAAGCCGGAGAACGGACCGCTTTGGCGCTCGTCGAACGTCATCTCACTCCGGTCGACAAGAACGATAAACGTTTGCCTGGCATGCTGGTCGAAGGATGTTTCAACAAGCGCGAGGATTCTCGCGCCGAGGACTACGTCAGCAATGCGGAACTCATCTTCGGTAGTTACTATTTGTTCGAGGCGCTCCATTTGCTTACTGGCAGATTGCCGCGTGCGGACATCTAGAACAGCACCCGCCGCGGGCCGGAGATCGCAATTATTGAGTGCGGGCGTGAGCGCGACGCTATAGAGGCAAAGCCTCGGTCATCGTCTCAACTCCTCGACCGTGGCGATGGTGCCATTTTCCACCGCCGGATAGATGTCGGCAGTGGAAATATGCGGCGGCGGCCCGCGCGGCTGCAATACTCGCTGCGACAGCCCACAAATCGGAGAATCTCAGCGCTTTTGGATCGTCGGCCGTATTGATCGTGGTCCTCTGTCTGGCAACCGGTATTGCCGGCAAAAGTAGAGGTGTCGCGGTCTATTTTGACGGGCTTCGCCGAGCAGGCATCAAGCTTGGCTGGTTTGGCTCGAATGACCGCGAGCAAAAAAGGAGGAGGATCTATTCTGGGGGATCCTTCAACGGCGCGGCGCGCCGCCCTCGCCAGAACGGAGTGGGCGGCACTGACACGGCGGTGTCCCTGGGAGTTAGGCGGGCAGACCGAGCTAGTCGCCTATGTAGACGCAGCCTCTCTTCTTGGCGATCTGGTAGACGACAACGCTCAACAGCGCGATGAACGATCCGTAGATAGGGAACATCCAAGTCAGATTCTCGCGCTGCAACCATACGAGGAGATACGGCGTGGTACCGCCGAACAACGTGGCTCCGATTGCATAGCCGAGCGCGACGCCGGTAGTTCGCACGGTGCGCGGCATTAATGTTGTGGCTATGAAGTTGTACAGCGCCATGTTGCAGCCCACCATGGCTCCCCCGAGCAGCATAACAATTGAGTAGGTCAAAAGGCTCTGTTGCGAATAGAGCAATGTCAGGAAGAACGATGGGATGAGTAGCAGACGTATCATTATGAATGCGCGCGATGGCCGCACCTTGTCTGCAAAGGCGCCTATGGACGGTGAGAATATCATCCAGGAAAATCCCATAAGGGTCAGGATGCCGTACACCCAGGTGCTATTCTCCTTAAACACCCCATTGGCGATGTTGGGCAGACCGAAATTATACGTGTAGTTCGCAAGCTGCACGGAACCGACCACCAAAATAGCAGCGAGAAGCGACAACCGAACGCTCCAGAGCGTCTTCCATACGCCGCCGGTCGTTTCCTGAATGCGCGACATCTCATCCGCGCGGTGCATCGCGCGAGCGATCAAGGTTTCCGGGATGGCTTGGCGAAGAAAGATGATAAGCACACCAAGCACGCCACCAACCGCAAACGGCACACGCCAGGCCCACTCGCGCATGACCTCAGGAGCAACGGAAGCACTCACCAAAAATGCGACCAGGCTGGCTCCGATTGAGCCCAGCATGACGAATGTACCATTGATCAAACCAAGGTACCGGCCCTCCTGCCCCGGCGGGGCCAACTCGATCGCGATCGCGTTAGCGACGCCCGCCTCAGCGCCCGTGGCAAGACCTTGCGCGAGCCGAAGAAGAACCAGCACGACGGTGGCCAGGGTCCCGACGTCCTTGTGAGCCGGCAAGACCGAGATCAGCAGCGAGGACAAAGCCATTACCGTAACCGCGATCATCATGACGCGTTTGTGGCTGATGCGATCTGCAATTGGACCGAGCAAAGCCGCCCCCAACGGCCGCGCCACAAAACCCGCTCCGAACACCGCCAGTCCACCGAGCAGAGAGACGATTGGGTCATTGGAGGGAAAGAAGTGCGGCGAAAGAAACGCCGCCATGAAACCGTAGACTTGCCAGTCGTACCACTCAAGCGCGACGCCTCCGCCGAGGCCAATTGTCATTGACCTCGATGTAACTTGCTTGTCGGGGTGAACGAGTGCGATGGAGGGTTGTGCAGTTGTTTGCATGTGTCTGCTTCCGCTCGTTGCTGCAAATTCTTTAGGATTTCGGGGCGCGCGAGAGCGCGGGTCACTCATTGGCCGTAGCGAGCCCAGAGCAATAAGTGTGAATTCAGAAGACCCGCGATCTTGAGCAAGCCCAGCGAGATTTCGGGCGGCACCGGTGCGAACGGATGCCTAAGCGACCGCAGGCGGCAGCTCCGCCTTTCTTCATCAAGATATTTCAAGTGGCGGTTCGCGCATGCGAGCTGACGTCGAAGCCCGTTCGATCGAATCCCTCTGCTCCGTTGCGCAATCGCGGGCGCCGATACCATCGCTGCGACCGTCGAGTCGACCGGATAGAGGGATTGAATGCGAAATTTGCTGCCACTCAGCGTCATCCTGTAGGCCGCGAGGGTCTTCACGACAGACCAAGGCGAGCCGAGCGAGCGCGGGAAATTTGATTGGAGACGCCACGTCACGACGGGAGCGCTGACGCGTACTGCAGGCGCCACGAGGGCGCCAACTGCCTCAGTCGCGAATCCAGCAAGAACCTTGCGGCGATCCATTTCACCCCCGGAACATGGGCTGCATCTTTGCGCAGCGTCTCAATTATCTACGAAGATCAACATAGCGCTGCCGCAATGTCAATAATGACGCATTTCATTTATATATTAGGCTATCTCAATATTCCTAAAGCACCCCTGAAGAGTGCTGTAAGTTCACGAGGCGATGCCATAAACCCCTACAAAATCTGCAGAATTTTCGAGAATTGACCTACATCTGGCTACAGATTGACCTATCCCATTTGGGATGACAATCTGACTTGCCGCAATTGGCGGCTCGCTCTGAAATGGAATTGAACCCCGTGCGACTGATCCAATTTGTATCTGCCGACGGTTGCCGCCATGTTGCAGCTCTCGCAGCCGGCAATTCGGACCCCGTTTTAGTGAAGAACGCGGCTAGCGTGCGCGACTTGGCGTTAGAGGCCGCACGCCTGCGACTTTCGCTCGCCGAGTGCATCGAGACCTATGGTTTCGGGGAGCAGGTCGACTACGATGCGATCGTCAGCGAGAAGCGGCTGCTGCTGCCTCTCGATCACCCGGACCCCTCCCGGTGCATGATCGCCGTCACGGGCCTTACGCATCTCGGTAGCGCCGAGTCGCGAGACGCCATGCATGCGAAGTTGGCCGCAGCCGACCTGTCGGATTCGATGCGGATGTTCAAGCTCGGTGTGGACGGCGGAAAGCCGCCGCCCGGAGCGCTCGGTGTCCAGCCGGAATGGGCCTATAAAGGCGACGGCTCCTGGGCGGTCGCCCCCGAACAACCGCTCACATTACCTTCCTACGCTGAAGATGGGGGCGACGAAGCCGAAGTTGTCGGACTCTATGTGATCGGCGAACAAGGTGAGGTCCTACGGGTGGGCTTCAGCCTTGGCAATGAGTATTCAGATCACGTGATGGAGCAGAGGAATTACTTGTACCTCGCTCATTCAAAGCTGCGGCAGTGCTCCTACGGCCCTGAGCTGCTCATGGGCGATCTTCCGGACGAAGTCTTTGGAACGATCCGCGTTCTGAGGGCCAGATCGCCTATTTGGTCCGGGAATTTTATTTCCGGCGAGAGCAACATGTCTCACTCCATCGCCAACCTCGAGCACCATCACTTCAAGTACCGCGCTTTTCGGCGTCCCGGGGACATCCACATCTATTTTTTCGGAGCAAGCAATTTAAGCTTTTCGGCCGGCGTCCGGCTACAGGGCGGCGACACGTTCGAAATCGAGTCTCCGACCTTCGGGCGGCCGCTGCGCAACCCCCTCGCTGCGGATGCGCAACAGGAAATCGTCAGGGTGCTGCCATTGTAAGTTGGAATCAGCTACGCCAAAGATTGGCATAGCGATCTATGGGCAATTTGAGATAAGCAATTAAAATGCAAAAATGGCATCCTCACCTGCGGGCGGGCAACGCTCCGCTCTTTCTCCGGCTACTCGAAGCTGTCGAGCGGGACATCGCAGCAGGAGTTCTTGCCGCCGGAACGAGGCTACCGACCCAGCGTGATTTGGCTGAAGATATTGGCCTCAGTGTCGGCACGGTGATCAAGGCCTATGCGGAGGGTCAGCGGCGAGGGCTGCTTGTCGGACACGTTGGTCGGGGGACGTTTGTCGCATCACAGCGCCCAAGCTCTGCGGCTGGCGGGAAGGTCGTTGATCTAAGCCTCAACATTCCGGGCCCATCATTACTGCCCAAGGTGCTCGCCGAGAGCTCATCAACGTTCCCGACGGCCGATATTTCCGATTACGTGGGATACCTGTCCCACTCGGGTGTTTCAGAACACCGGGAGCAACTCGCCAACCTATTTCGCGAAACAGGTTTCGATGCCAATCCGAACAACCTTGTCATTACCAACGGAGCACAGCACGGGATATCGCTGACACTCAGTTCGATCTGCCAGCCTGGGGACAAAGTCTTTGTCGAAGCCGGCACCTATCATGGTATGAAGTCGTTCGCGCATTTCGCAAAGCTCGAGCTTATTGGACTGCCGATGGACGGTGAAGGATTGCTTCCCGGGCCTTTCGACAAAGCGGCCGCTAGCGGGACAGCGCGGGTGCTTTTCGCCATTCCTACCATACAGAGCCCGACGGCGAGGATCATGAGTGCGGCGCGCCGCCGCGAGATCGTGCGGATCGCACGGAAGCGCGACATCCTGATCATTGAAGATGACGCCTATGGGTTTCTTGACGAGGCGAGCGAGCCACTCGCCTCGTTGGCGCCGGAGCGAACCTTCTATGTCAACACCCTATCGAAGTGCTTGGCCCCGGGTTTGCGTATCGGCATGCTCGTCGTACCCGAGCCGTACCTTGCGCAGATTCATCAAGCGATGCGCGCAACCTGCTGGATGGCCTCGCCAATCTCGTCCTTCATTGTGTCGGAATGGATCCGGACCGGAACGGCCGCCCGTGTGAAGCAGTCTCTGGTCCAGGAGGCGAAGAAGCGCGTGAAGCTCGCCTCCCAAATACTCAGGCCGCACATACGTCCAGACCACCCGGCAAGCTTTCATGTCTGGCTGGACCTGCCAAGCGACACTGCACAGCAGGTGGCAGCCCGTTCATTGCAGCGCGGCGTTATTACAACGCCTCCTTCGGCTCTCCTGGTTGAGCCCTCCTTGATCTCGGGGCTGAGGATCTCGATCGGCGTTCCCGAAAACATCGAAGATCTCGAATGGGCGCTCCGTCAGGTCGCAGCCGCATTAGAGGTCGGAAACGAAGCAAGTATGTCAATCATCTGAGTTGTGCGAAGGGACTTACCTCGCGCGCTCTCAACGAGACGCCACTGAGGCCCGGTGTGCCGCTTTGTTCGTTCCAGATCCCAAGGGTCTCTGGATCACGTTTAAACGCATGCCGCTCGATTCAATTTCGCCACGTCGGTCAATCGAATCTTGTTCGAGGCACGGCCTGGACATCAATCCTCAAATTTCGATCGGGATAGTTGCCGGTGGACCTGGACAAAGATGATTGAGCGGAACGCGAAGCATCGTAGCGCTTGCAGCGGCATCAGAAAGACGGCGAAGAGCAGACTCAACGTCGCCACGCCGAATACCCTGAAGGTCAGCCAGCTAGTCGGCTTCGTTTCCTCGCCCTCCTCGCTTATGCGAAAACACCCAGACGCCGTGACGCTGAAAGAGGTCTCAGAGGATTCACAACGACCAATGGCGACGGTGAACGCGATATTTATCCCGGCCAAGAGCCTAGTGCTCAGCTGGCTCTAGCATCCGTTATTCGAAAAACTTTCGCCCCCGAGCGCCGTCCCGCTCTGATCGGTTGCACGCCCCCGGCCCTCTCCGGCGGCCACAGCTAACTTCCGCTTAGCTGCTCAATGTCGCAAACCGCCGCTCCAAACTTCGATGATCAAGCTGCCTCCGCCTCAGGTGCCCATCGCAAGAACGCGCTATTGGGATATATCAATCTGATATTGAGATAGTATAATGTTGACGTAGGCTAAGGGCCGAGATAGCGTTTGGGCCAAGTCAAATGGGAGCGGGCTCTCCTACAGCGTGAGAAAGGCCTGACGTGATCGATCAATCTACTGCCTCCGACAGCGGGGGCGCCCTTCACGGCCTGGTGGTCCTGGAAGTCGGCATGGTCATGCAGGTGCCGCTTGCCGGACAGGTGTTGGGGGATCTCGGCGCAGACGTCATCAAGATCGAGCGACCGCAGGGTGACATCACACGCGGTCTCGATTTTGAAGCTACCCGCCTTGGCGGGATGAGTGCCTATTACGCGGCGATGGGCAGGAACAAGAGAACGCTCGCCCTGGATTTGAAGAACCCCGCCGCTTTGGAGATCCTCCTGACGCTGGTCGGTCGCGCCGATGTGTTAATGCATAATTTCCGGCCCGGCGTCATGGAACGGCTGGGTCTTGGTTATGGCGATCTCAGCGCGCGCAATCCTCGTCTTATCTATGGCGCAGGCTTCGGTTTCGGGGAAGCTGGTCCTCTTGCAGATCGGCCGGGTCAGGACATGCTAGCGCAGGCGTTTAGCGGCCTGGCACGGGGCGGACTGCAAGAGCGCCAGCCTCCGCAGCTGACCAACTCTCCTATTGTCGATTATGGCGCGGCCATGTCGCTCGTCCAAGGCATCCTCGCGGCCGTGATCGAGCGGCAGAAATCAGGCCGCGGACAAATGGTGTCGACGTCTTTGTTCGACGTTTCACTTGCGATGCAGCTGTGCGAGATCGCCAGTGAGAGCATCTATGGCGTGAAAACCAACTGGATACGCCAGGCGATGCTCGTCAGGACTGCTGACGGCTGGGTTGCCGTCGTGATGCTATTTCGCGACAATCCTCTTGGTTTGTTATGCCAGGCGCTCAACCTACCGGACATAAGTGCGCGTCCCGAACTCGCCACGCGTGAAAAGCAGATCGAAAATCTGGCCACGATCCAACATCATTGTGAGCCCGCCTTTGCGCACTTGACGACTGAGGAAGTGCTCGCACGCTTAGCAGCCGTAGACCTGCTTTGCTCACCTGTGAATGAAATTCCGGAGGCGATCAGCCATCCTCAGGCAAGTCAGAACGGCATCATGTGGCAGGTCGAAGTGCCCGGGCGCGGACCGGTGCCGCTCGCCGGGCTGCCGGTCCGACTCTCCCGAACCCCTCCGGCCGTGCGCATTCACCCGGCGACTGTTGGCGCGGCCACCAACGAGGTTCTGTCGTCCTTTGGCTTCTCGGAGCACGCGATCCAGGAGGCAAGAAGCAGAAAGGCTTTCGGCTAGGTCCGCCAAAAACTTTGATCGATGCCCACCTACGTCGTCCGTAGTCGAGAGGACACGCCGGCCTTGTCCTGATTGCTCGGGAGCATGGATGAAATCGAGAGGCGCTCTGGGTCCCCGGGGCTGGGGGCAAGTCACGCTATCCAAGCTAAGGTCAAGTTCTGGGTTTTCTCCCAGCTATTCTGGAGATTTCTTTCGTGATTCCAAAATCCGAACTTGTACTGTGCACCTCCCCGCTCGCGCACGTCCGTCTCTTGGCGATGAACAGGCGGGCGAAGCGAAACGCACTCAGCAATGAGCTGATCGCGGCGCTCGCGTCGGCCTTGCGGGAAGCCATTTCAGATGAGGACGTCCGCTGCATCGTCCTTTGCGGGACCGACGCGTACTTTTCTGCCGGCGCGGATATCAAGGAAATGCAGCTGCGTGGCTTCGAGGCCATTAACAATCCTGTCCGGCGCAACGATTGGCGCGACATCACGAACTGTCAGAAGCCGATTGTTGCTGCCGTAGAAGGGGTGTGCTTTGGAGGTGGTCACGAACTTGCGATGCTCGCCGATATCGTCGTCGCAGGCGAAGGCGCGCTCTTTGGGCAACCTGAAATCAACATTGGAGTTCTGCCCGGTGACGGCGGGACCCAACGGTTGACGCGTGTGGCGGGCAAGTCCCTGGCGATGCTGATGATCCTTAGCGGCCAGTCTATTTCGGCTCGTACAGCGTTGCAGGCGGGGTTAATCGCCGAAGTCGTCGAAACCGGTCATGCACAGGCGCGAGCCCTCGAAATCGCGGACATGATCGCTCACAAGCCGCCTCGTTCGGCGGAGCTTGCCAAGGCTGCAGTTTTAGCCGCCTTTCAAATGCCCCTCGATGCCGGCGTCGAATTCGAACGTCAAGCGATCCGGGTTGCTTTCACCACCTCTGATCAGCAGGAGGGAATGAACGCCTTCTTTGAGAAGCGGCCACCAAAGTACCAAGGCAGATAAGATCCTTTGCGTGATTCTGGCCTTGCGACGAGCAGGACCAGAAGCGAGCCGCGTGGAGAGCACCTCGTTCCTTGTGGGTGCCGAGTTTCGACAAGCTGCGATAGATGAGACGGGTCGTCGTTGCCCCCTCGTGCCGTGGCGACAGCTAGTCGAAGCCTTCGTCGCGCCCTGCCCCCCCTTGAGAAATCTCGAGCGGCACCGGCGATCGAGTCCGGGCGTCTGCGGAGGGATGCACGGCGAAAGCCACAAACGCAAGGGCGTAAGATGCCTGCGACGTCCTTGTAACGCTCGCGCGCGGTCGCGCTGCCAACGAAGCTCCCGGACGGCTAAAAAGATGCCGCTGCCGGAGCTTCTCCAACAGCGGCTCAAGTCAAGGGAGGAGGCAGACAACCGGTCTGCCAGCGGGCACGTTTGGCGCTGCGAAGCGCGCCGCAGGCCTTTGACCCGGTTTGTCTACGTTGGGCTCTTCCCAGAACAGCGCCGGAAAGCGGTATCTCGGCCTGGGGCAGATGAGGAAAAGGCTTCGTTCCGGCGGATTGCCTGTCACGAGCTATCGGACTGAAACATGCTGTGCGCGATCCCCTGCCCCGCGCTTAGCCCCGAGCCCTCAGTGGCATCGCAATACACAATTGAGCTATTCAAAGTTAGCAACGGCTTCAACAAGCTTCTCATCCTGGACCTCTGCCCCAGTGCACCCAGTCAATAGAATCCTTCTCCGCAGAACGCTCTGAATACCAGGTGATCTAGACCGGGCTGAAACCGCGTATAAGATCGGTGCAACGTCCAAACGGGTAATATTGGGTAGAAGCCGTGAAAGCGCCCCCTATTGGCAAAGTTGCGACCCGCCTGTCGGCCGCACCAAAACGCGCGACCGTGGAAATCTATGCACCGTCTTTGCGAAGCCTTCCGCAAGGCTCCATGCTCGTCATGGCCACCTTGCCCGTCATTGACTGGAATGACTGCCTTTTTCGAGACTTGCGCGCACTGCGGAGGACATACGCTCCTGTCTATGCGGCAATCATCATGATCGATCCCTTCGCGTGCTGGGAGGATGTTGCCGAGTTGTTGAACGAAGCCGGGATGACGGGGGTGATAAACTTCCCACCTGCATCCCTTCTTGAGCGGTCGACCGACGGCGTGCCGGTTGACACCGGACAGGAGCTCGAACTTCGGCGAATGGAATGGTTTGCGAGCCTGGGATTCAAGATCTTGTTCGCCGCCGGCAACGATTCTCAGATCACAACGGCAGAGAGGCAACTTGGCTCGCATCTCGACGGCATCATCTATTTACCGGAGGAAGCTCTCAACCTGACGATTGACGAAGAGATGGAGCTGGCAAGCCTTAGTCCGCGGAAATCGACAGTCCCCACGTTCGCGCTCGTCGACGGGTCGAGCTCGAAGCGCAAAGTGCAAAAAACCTAAGCGCCACGAGGTTATTCCAGGATCCGCAGCTTCTTCATCTTATTGTACAGGGTTTTTCTTGAAAGCCCGAGAGACCTGGCTGTCTTTCCGCGGTGAAGCTTGTTTCGTTTCAACCCTTCGATGATCCATTCGCGCTCAGAGAATGCCGATGTGGGCTTAGCGGGGGACGCTGCGTTCAACAAGGGTTTGAGCACCTCTGCGATTATATGCGTGTCTTTCAGAGCGACAAGTTGGTTGACGATCTGGCGCAATTCCCTCAAGTTTCCGGGCCAATGATGGTCCGCTAGCGCCAAGAATGCAGACTTTTCTATTGCCAGCGTTTGCGCGTTCGCGTCTCCCTTGGCCTCAACCGTGAAATGCTGAATGAGTTGCGGAAGGTCCTCCAGCCGGTTTGATAGCGCGGGTAGCCCTATATCGAGCCCAACAAAGAAGGCAAGGAGGCGGGGACATAGAACACTTTCCAAACCGGCTGCCCGAGCCACTGTGGCGGTTGCGATGATCCGGGCGTTTGACCTTGCAGCGGATACGCCGTTCAGCGGCGTGAAGCTTCCCGTCTCGAGATAGTCGGCGAGCCGCTCTTGCCCATCCTTCGGGAGCTGATCGACATGCATCAGCAAGAGCGAAGAATCGCTTGCGGCTTCCAGGAGCGATAGTTGGCGTCTCCTGTTCTCGTCGCCCTCGGCGCCGAAGAGCGTGCCGACCATATCGATGGCCGGACCGGGGCGGCAATGAAACAGCGCCGGCTTCGTGTGCTTCCGATCGCTAAAGGCATGAACGAGGCTGGCTATTCGTCGTTTGCCTGACCCCGCCTCGCCCCAAACGAGCACGGGATTGGGATTGCTGGCCAAGCGCCTTGCAGTCTCGAGCACGCGTTTCATGATTGAGGACTGCGCGATGACGCCGTGCCTGAATCCGCTCAATTGAAGCTGGCGCTCAAGGAGATCGACCTTTTCCCGTAGTAAGTGAATGGTCTTAAAGCCCGACGTCACCTCAAGGACCGACATTTCAAGCGGGACGCGGTCGAGCGACGAGCCGCCGATGAAGCCTTGGACGCCCGTTTCGCGGCAGATATCCAAAAGTTCGTCGGGCTTGGTTATTGGCCCACCACCAAGCAGGCAAATCACGTTTCTGTCGATGGACTGAGCCGCACGCGCAACAGCGCTCGTTCGCGCG
The DNA here is from genome assembly GCF_053572325.1 of Bradyrhizobium sp. UFLA05-112. Taxonomy (NCBI): domain Bacteria; kingdom Pseudomonadati; phylum Pseudomonadota; class Alphaproteobacteria; order Hyphomicrobiales; family Nitrobacteraceae; genus Bradyrhizobium; species Bradyrhizobium sp. UFLA05-112. Next base: position 61,002 of record NZ_JBANBK010000024.1, read on the forward strand.
GCAAGCTCCGACAGACTGATCAGGGGCTCGGACCCGCTTTCCACGCCGCGGTTGAGATTGAAGTTGATGCAGATAGCTCCAGTGCCGGCGTCAACCATTCGTTTTACTTCGGATTGGGTCCGCGTATAGCCAATCGTCATCAGGCCGCGTTCTGAGGCCTTCACCAGGAACGCAATTTCTCGCGCATAGCCAAGACCGGATTTTTCAAGCAGTGACCTTCTGTAGTCATCAATGTGGATGATGGAAGGGAAGTTGGTGACTCCGGAAAAGCCCCACCTGATGATGCGATCGAGAAAGCGGTCGATATCGAGCTGCGGGTTGAAGGTACAGGCCCCGAAAAAGACCGGCAATTTTGTCGAGGGCAGGATTTCGGTACGGCCGAAGCCAGCCACGAATTCATTGGTATCGCGAATTGGAAGAATTGATGCAGGCGAAGAGCCACCCATAGCGCGAAAACGGCCAGCATTAAGAGCAAGCACGAAATCCGCGCCCGCGCGTTCGGCAGCGCGCGCAGTCATGCCCGATCCGATTGCCGCGCCAAGCACAAACGAACGGGAGTTTCGGAAGAACTGCCTGATCCCGCCGCTTTTTACGTAGTCCGTCCGCATGTGCATACCGGCCCCGCCTCCTGCACGGCAGGCTTTCGAAAACTAGCTCCAATTTGCCGGCGCATGCAAGCGTCGGAGTGCTTTTCCGTTCGTCATGAAGAGATGGCAGTCCGCTGGCGAAGCCGCAAGACGAACCTTGCCAACCCCATTCGGCGGCTCGGGCTTCGGCGCCTTTGCAACCACGGCTGCCTTGCCAGCACTTCCGTAGATGTAGGTGACACTTCCAAGATGCTCTACGAGATCGACGTCGAGCTCAATTGCGACCTCCCTCTCCTCCGCCGCGAATGGAGAGAAATCGTCCGGACGAATTCCGAGCGTGATCGGTTTTCCGACGAGCAACTGATCCGGTTGGACGGGGACGGAGACCGTGGCGCCTGCATCGAGCTTGACGTCCATGCCCGCCTTGTGAGCTGCCTCGATGTGGCCGTCGAGAAAATTCATCTTGGGCGAGCCAATAAATCCGGCCACAAACCGGGATGCCGGGTTGTGATAGACATCGTGCGGGGTGCCTACTTGCTCGATATTGCCATCCTTGAGCACCACGATCTTGTCGGCCATGGTCATGGCCTCGACCTGGTCGTGCGTCACATAGATCATGGTGTTTCCAAGCTGCTTGTGGAGCTTGGCGATCTGGACCCGCATCTGCACCCGCAATTCCGTATCCAGGTTTGAAAGAGGTTCATCGAACAGGAACACCTTGGGTTCGCGCACAATGGCGCGCCCAATCGCCACGCGCTGCCGCTGTCCGCCAGAGAGCTGCCGAGGCTTGCGATCCAACAGATGATCGATTTGCAACAGCGATGCCGTCTCAGCGACCCTGCTATCGATCCCGGCTCTCGCCACTTTGGCCATACGCAGAGGGAAGGCCAGATTCTCACGCACGGTCATGTGCGGATAAAGCGCATAGCTCTGAAACACCATGCCGAGGTTACGGTCGGCCGCATCAACGTCGTTGACGACCTCGTTATCAATCAAGAGCCGCCCGCCGCTGATGCGCTCCAGCCCTCCGATCATCCGCAGCAGCGTCGACTTGCCCGACCCCGATGGTCCGACAAACACGACGAATTCGCCATGATCGATGGTCAGGTCGATATTTTGCAATATCTGGATGGTCCCGTAGGCTTTATTGACCCCTTCCAAACGGACGTCAGCCATCAGGCTCTCCTCTGTCGCGGGCTTCCTGCCGGCGCCGGCCTCACCTCAATCTCCGCAAGGCAAGAAACGATGAAATCGGGCGGCGCCAGGAACGCATCCTCCCGGGGCGGCACCCCGGTCGTGACCAGCACGGTCGGAAGGCCCGCGCGCCTGCCTGCCTGAATATCGGTCGGAATCTGGTCACCGATCATCAATGTGGTATTGCGCGGGGTTCCAAGACGCGAAAGTGCTGTCTCGATCATATGCGGCTCGGGCTTGCCGACGATGACAGGCTCAACTTTCGTAACTGCGGCCACCGCGGTGATCATAGCTCCTGCCCCCGGCTCGAATCCGTCTGAGGTCGGCAAGAGCAGATCGGGATTTGTTCCAATGAACTCCGCTCCGTTCAGGATCGCCTCCACCGCAATCCGCAGCTTCTCATGTGTGATCTGGCGGTCCAGCCCCATGACCACCGCTTCCGCCGCTCGATCGGTGACCTCGAGCCCCACATCTCTGACAGCCTTGACGAGCGATGGCGCGCCGATGACGAATACCCGGTTGAGGTCCCGGTATTTCGCGCGGACGAGCTCGGCCGCAGTGATGGCGCTGGTAACGACGTCCTTGGGTGCAATAACAAGCCCGAAGCCGGCCAGTTTGCGGACGACATCTTCCGGCGTGTGGGTCGAATTGTTCGTGACAAAGCAGAATGGCAATCCGGCCGCCTGCCACTGTCCAAATGCCTGGATAGCATCGGCTATCGCAGCGTTCCCGCGATAAACGACCCCATCGAGATCCGAAATGATCGCTTCGACTGGCGGCCAGTCGATCTTAGAGCTACTGCTAGCCATTCATCAGCATCCCGCCGTTCACGTGAACGATCTGCCCGGTCATGTAGGAGGCCGCCGGACTCGCAAGGAAGACGGCAAGTCCAGCAATATCCTCCGGGACCCCCAGCCGTCCCAAGGGGATCCGGCCACTGTGGCGCGCTTCGGTTTCCTCTCGCGGACGCCCATGCATTGGCGTATCGATAATTCCCGGCGCAATTGCGTTCACATTGATTTTAAGGGGCGCGCATTCATAGGCGAGTAGTTTGGTCACGTCGTGGACGATCGCCTTCGACAAGCAATAATCTGCGCCGCCGGCCTGGTAGTTGAACACTGCCCCCTGCGAGGACAGTGAGGAGCCGACGTTGATGATGCGGCCGCCCCTGGCTTTCATGAAGCGGTCGATCGCCAGTTTTGAGCAGCGCAAAACAGCGACCGAGTTGACCTGGATAGTTCGCTCGATTTTCTCTGCATTGCCGTTCAGGAGCGGCTGGGCAGATTTGATACCGGCATTGTTCACCAGCACATCGAGTCGGCCAAAGCGTCTGGCAACCTCATCGAGAACCCTGGCGATATCGTCCTCACGCGAGACATCCATGGCCATCGGCAATGCGCCGTTGCCATAGGGCAAGCTTGCCAAAATGTCTTCGAGATTGTCCAGGTTAGCATCGGCGGCAAGGACGTTCGCCCCTCCCGCCCTAAATGCATTTACAATGGCCGAGCCGATGCCGCCCCCGGCCCCGGTGACGAGGACCGTTCTATCGGAAACTGAGAACCGTGTGGTCATTCCAACTCCAAGATCGTTTGGGATTTCAGAAACTCGTCAACCGCCTCTGCATTGGGCATGGAGTTTTGAGCGCCGCGCCGTGTCACACACAGGGCGGCGACAGCCAGCGCCTTCCTTACGGCTTCCCTTAGAGGCAACCGCTGGGCCAGTGATGCGGCGAATGCTCCGTTAAAGGCGTCTCCGGCCGCCGTTGTGTCGACGACCTTGACGGGAAAAGCCTGCAGAGCAAAAGAGCGCGTCGCGTCGGCATAATAGGCGCCCTGCGCCCCCAGAGTGATCAGCGCGGCGCTTGGCCCGAGATCAAGAAGCCGCAAAGCCGCGTATGCGGCACTGTCGAAGTCGTCGACCTCGATGCCCGTCAGTTCAAAAGCCTCCGTCTGGTTTGGTGTGACGAAATCGACGCTTCTCCACGCCGCCGATGAAAGCCCTGGCCTTACTGGCGCCGGGTTAAAGATGAGCTCGAAGCCTTTATCGCGCTTCAGCTCGAAGAGCCGGTTGAGCGCCGCGATCGGCATACCCATTTCGGCAACAACAATCGCATCGAGCTCGATGAATTCGGCCGCGCTCTCCACCATCTCCGGCCCCACGTTCAGATTGGCGCCAGGGTCTATGACGATCATGTTGGAGCCGTCATCACCGACCAGAACGAGGGCCGAACCGGAGACTTCTCCAGGACAGATCTTGATCGCGTCCGGGCGAACGCCAGCCTCACCCAATGACTGCAAGAGGGAATGACCGGCATCATCATCACCGAGACGTGTGTAGAAATGTGGCCGAAGGCCAAGTCGAGCGGCAGCGACAGCCTGGTTGGCGCCCTTCCCTCCGGGGTTGCGGGTGAGCGTACCCATCAGGCTTTCGCCCGGCGTTGGAAGGCGTTCGACGTTGAAGCTGAGATCCAGATTGGTCGTTCCGAAGAACATCAATGGCCTGGCACTCATTTTACAGCACCGAAGGTAAGGCCACGTTCGAGGTGGCGTTGGCCGATCACGATCAGAATGACGGGAATGATCATCGTCACGACCAGGCCTGCCGCCATAACAGGGTAGAATTGCACGCCCGGATTGAGCAATTTGAGAAGAGCGACCGTCACGGGCGCCTTGGTCGAGGAGAGGATCAGACCAAGGGCAAAGTTGTGCCAGGCGAGTAGGAAAATGAGCAGCGAGGCACCGATCAGGCCCGGTTTCAAGAGCGGCAGCACGATGTGCAGCACGATCCGGAAGGGCTTGGCACCATCCATGGCAGCCGCTTCCTCGATGTCCTTTGGGATATCTTCGATATAAGAGCGGCTCAGCCAGACGATCATTGGTAATGTGACGACCTGATAGACCCAGATCATACCGATATAGGTGTCATACAATCCGATCGTCTGGAAGACGCTGAAGAGAGGGATGACGACCAGGAGGACAGGGGCGAAACGGAATCCGAGAATGAAGAACGCAATGTCTTCCTTGAGCGGTATGTCCCGCCTCGCCAGGACGTAGCCGGCAGGCACTCCCACGAGCAGAGAGATGAAGACGGAGCCAAGCGCAATGATGACGCTGTTCGTAATCGGCGTGAGGAAATCGACCTTGATAGTGCCGTAGCTGGTCGCTCCTGCCTGCGCGACATCAAATAGGACGCGAAAGTTTTCCAATGTGGGCGAGAACAGGAAGCTTGGCGGCCAGGTCATGACCTCGGCCTGCTGCTTCAACGACATCATTACGATCCAAATAAGTGGAAAGGCCAGGATCAATGCGCAAATGCCGACGAGGATGTTCAATACCAGGTTTGTGGGCGTCGAGCGATTGAACCGCATGCGCTGCTTCCTCAGCTTACGCGCTGCCGAACAAAGCGCCACAGCTTGACCATGGCGAAAGTTCCGAACAGAACGATCATCCAGTTGACGACCATAAGGGCGGCACCACGCCCAAAGGCGAGATTTTGGAATGCGGTAATGTAGGCGCGCACCGAAAGTACCGAGGTGCTGTTGCCGGGCCCGCCTTGGGTTGTCCCGAATATGATGTCGAACTGATTGAGGGACTCGATCAGCCGAAACACTGCCGCGATCAGCATGTATGGAGCAATCAGCGGCAGCTCGATATGCAGGAAGGTTGCCCAACCCTTCGCACCATTGACGCGAGCGGCCTCCCTCACCTCCTCGTTGATCCCTTGAAGGCCAGCAAAGATGATCAACGCGAAGAACGGCGTATAAGTCCATACGTCGATCAGGATCAGGGAGGACATCGCTGTGCCGGGATCTGAAATCCATGCAAACCGGCCAATGCCGACGAGCGACAGCAAATAGTTCATGATCCCGTTTTGCGGGTCCATCATTGTCGTCCACATGAGCGCTACGCTCATCGGCGGCAGGACGAGCGGAAGTAGGATGACGGGCCGCATCACCCGCGCAAGGAAGACTTCAGTTGCGAACAGCTTGGCAAGTGCGAGACCGAAAGCCGCCTCCACAAGTACCGCCGATCCGGCGTAAACAATTGTCGTACGAACACTGTTCCAGAAATCCTCCGTCTTGATCAACGCTGCGTAATTGTTGAGCCCGACGAAGTGGACCAGCGGCCGACCGAACTTGAGGTCCGTTAGCGACTGAAAGACCCCGTAGAAGAACAGGAACAAAAAGCCGAGAAGTATAATGATGGCTGGAGCAATTGCGGCAAAGCTCCACCAATCAACACGCGGCTCCTCGGCACTCTTGACCTGCTTGTCCTTTGACGAGGCAAGTTGACTGGCCGAAGTCTGCAACGTCACGATTCCGTCGAATCCTCGAATGTCCATTTCACGAATCTCTAACATGTAAAGGGGCGACAATTGCGCCTGCCGCCCGCTTTGGCGCCTTCACATGGACGAGCGGATCTCGGAAGCAAGGTCGGCCAGCGTTGCCTTCACGTCAGCTCCATTGACCATCTTCTGCATGGCCACAGCCCAAGCATTCATTGCTTCGGCAAAGCCGACGCGGGCTGTAAAGGCGAGTTGCGCCCTGTCTTGCACGCTCTTGAACGTGTCGACGAAGTTGTTGAACTCAGGCTTTGCCGCATATTCGAGCCAGGCCTTGTCGGTCCAAGTGGAAGCGCGCGGAGAGTTGACGAGCTTGCCGGCAACAGCGCCGTTCAGCTCGACCTGTTTTGACGTTGCCCACTGGATGAACAGCCAGGCTGCACCCTTCTTCTGGGAAGCGGCGTTCATTGCAAGAGACCAGATCCAGATGTTGGATTCGAAGTTCTTGCTGTTCGGAGCATGCAGCGGGGGCGCGAATGCGATTTTGCCCGAGGCGGGCTTGCCGGCCACGTCGTTCCAGAAGCCGAACATATTGGAATCGATCGCCATCGCCGTTCGTCCGGAATTGATCCCATCGACCACCTGGTACCAGTTGTCGTTGGCAAAGGACGGAGCAGCGCACTTCTTGATCATGTCCACGTAGTCCTTGTGGAACTCGACCGACTCGGGCGAGTCTAGGCCGGTGTCTAGCTTGCCGTCCTTGACCGTAAAATCATGCACGCCGTAGGACCTGGCAATCGAGATGGCGGCCGTATGGATACTGCTCCAAAACCGCACACCACGAACGCCTAACGGTATAATCGCGGGGTCCGCAGCCTTCAGCTTCTCGCAAGCGGCGGACATCTGTGGCGGAGTCGTCGGAATCTTGATGCCGTACTTGTCGAGGACGTCCTTACGGTAGAACAGCTGAATATTCTCAAAGCCATGCGGGATGGCCCACACCTGGCCGCTTCCCGGCTCGATCTGACCTTCCTTCACTTTCCAGGTCAGCGCATCCCGCAGTGCAGGGAAGAAATCCTTGTAGTCATAGGTTGCCGCGGTGAGTTTCGGATCGTTCAGATAACGATCGAGCGGCTCGAGCAACTCGCCCGGCGCGAGATCCCAGGCGGGTTGAATCCCGGTACCCACGACGTCCCAGCTTGGCGATTTTGTGCTGAGTTGGATGGTCAGCTTATTCCAATAGGCATCGTCCGGATAAAGCTCCGGCGTCACTTTGATGCCCGTGAGCTTCTCGAATTCCGGCAACTGGGCCGCGACCGCGTCGGCATACGGATGGATGTCGTACGCCCAGACGATCGACGTACCTTCGAACTGGCGCCAGTTGATGTCGTCTGCCTTGGCTTGGGTCAACGCAATGGCCGCTCCGGCCAAGAGCGTGGTGCAGATGAGAGCTTTCTTGGCAAAATTGGCCGAACGGCCGCGCAAAGCGGCAAGCTTCCTTGGCATGTTTCCCTCCGATGGACTCTTTGGCCCGCAAACCACGCGCCCCTCCTCTTCCGAAAGGCCGCAGCATCGCGAAAGCTAGCCACCATTCTTTCGCCGCAAGCGGCTTTTCAAAACGGAGGTTGGGTAAGGTTGGGTAATCTGGGAGCGACTTGTGAATTACGCCTTCCCAACGAGCGGGTGTCCGTAGCGAAAGGCCTGCGGTAGAGCAGAGGGATTGTCTTCGGCCCGAATGGTCTAAGGACGCAAACTCAACTCCCCCCGCCGTTCGGCCGGCAGAGTTTGACAGGCCAAATCGTTACCCATTCGTGACCGCTATCAATAAACCAGAAACTCCCGAGGTTGATAGCGACACAGGTCTACAGGCGTCCAGCTTCGAGAGGCAGCCCTTCCCTCGCTCCGCTCTGGGGTGGCTCGCCATTAGTTTTCGGCGACCTTGATTTGTACATCGCGAAAAAAACCATGCCCCTGCAAGATCGGCAACAGCTCGTGATGGTTGTGAACGATGTAGTCCGGCTCCGCTGCCCGCAAGCGCGACTCGGAAACAAATCCGCCGGTAATGGCTATGCTTATGAGCCCAAGATCACGTGCAATATTCGCTTCGACGGGCATATCGCCAATGATGAAGGTTGCCGGCGGTTTCAAATCGTTCTCCTGCATGTACAGACGCAGTCGCTCCCCTTTGGTCATCGATTTGTACTGCGTGGCGCGGCTTTCGAAGGCGAGCACCTCGTCAATGTATTCATTGATACCAAGCCTTTGCATTTGCGAACGAAGCGGGTCGACGATATGGTTGCTCACTATGATAGACGAAGCCGCTTGCTCGCGTGCTATTTCCAACATTCTGCGCGCGCCCTCGCGCAAATTGGCGTTACTCGCAAGCGGTTCGTAGGCGTCGTGAAAAATTGCACTCCCGTCGCGATCCGTGGCCGCCACTTCCGATTCCGACATTCCCAAATTTCGATAAAGAATCGAAAGTGGAACGTCGCAATGCTCCCGAAACGTGTTCATATCGATCGTTGCGCGGCCAAAGCGTTCTAATATGGCATTAGTCGTTTGCAATAACGCGTCGGCATCGTCGAGCAGGGTGCCATTCCAGTCAAAGACGAGAGCAGGTTTCATGATCTGACCTCAAGCAGGGATCGATTCCGAATAGGGGAGATCGGCCATCAAATTGCGCAAGTTTGTATCTGCGCGCTTCTGCCCAGCTGGCGTTGGCATCTCGAACGTAAAAGGTGAAAGATCGATGCCGTCATACCCGCACGGTAACAAGGATACGAGAAGTGAGAAGGGCAGATAGGTTATATCTGTTGCGTTGATCGATACCGCAATTTTGCTCTCGATGACTTTGAGAACTTGCGGCTCGATATTGTGAAACTTAAGGCTTTTCTTCTTCTGTTCGGGCGATAATCCCTTCCATATTTGCCAGAATGCCAATTCATCTAGAGTCTCGATACCCATGCCGTAGTAATTTGGAGCCACTATCGGCGGCGAGCCGATCGCCCAATGCACACGTCTAGCGCCAGCGGCAAGGAGCAAATTTGTGACAGTCCGACTAGTGTCACCGCGAATGAGGGCTTCATCGGCAATTATTACCGTGCTTTCGGCCAGGTTCTTTGCCGAGGCGCGGTACTTTCGGGCAATACTGGACTTCCGCTCGCTAAGCACGCCGATCAGAGTTCGCTGAGAAAACTGAGTTTCGATGATCTCCCGACGCTGGGCGACGACACCTCGCGCGGCGAGAGCTGCAAACAGACCGTCAGCGTATGGCCCCCCGGTATTTGGCATGGAGGACACGATGATTGGCGCGGAGCCTGGTCCTGTTGAGACACGCTCGGCAATAAGTCCACCGAGGGCGCCCCCGATATTGTAACGAGTTTCGAAATGAGATTGGCCCTCGATCGACGTGTTCGGACTTCCCAAGTACAGCGTTTCGTAAGCGCAGAGCTTGGCGTTATGCCGCCTAGTGCTCACTAACCGATCAAAGCAACGCCCCATCTTCCCATCCACATACTTGATGTGGCCTGGCAAGACTTCATCCGTCTTGCCTTGTAGCCCGGCAAAAGCGCAATTTTCGGATGCAAAGAGCACGAACCCATCATTCGTGTGCATAGCCTCCAAAGGTCGCACACCACATCGATTACGGAAGGCAATGAGATTGCCCCCTCCGTCCAGACATAGCGCACTGATGGCGCCATCGACGCGCTCATCAATCTCACGAAAGATGTTTTCGTAATCGACGGGCAGATCGTGCCGCCAATAGTTGCGCTCGCAGGATCGTTCTATCAATTTGAGCAAGAGCTCAGCATCTGTGGTGATGCCTGAGGTATGCCCCTCCGCAAGCAACTCTTCCTTAAGTTCACGGGCATTGACCAACGCACCGTCCAAAGAAATCGTCAGGTGACGGGCGCTGGGCCCATCCTTGTGAACCGGCTGAAAGTCGCCATCACCGTTGCTGCTGCGGCGGAGACTACGAATATGCGCGATTGCAACATGGGGTCTGAAATTCTGATCCCGCTCATTGCACTCAGTCGGTGCCAATTTGGCGGTTGATTGCAAGGATCTTGCAAATCGAAGACCTTTCTCGTGCATGAAAGCTGCAACACCGAAACCCGCTTGTCCGCGAAGTGCAAGCTTCGGAACCATATCCTTGAGACGATCGTAAACCGTGACCTGTGAACTGCTTAAAGGCGGGAGAAAAGCGGCAGCAACACCGGACATACGAACACTCTCGCTAAACACTCCATGTCCTCAGGAAGCGCGAGTATTGAGCTAACGCTATATGGGGACATGGTTTTGACTTCTTTAAGCAAGCCTCGTACCAGAGCTCAACAGACTCTGTTCGAGCCATCCGATCAGATAAGATCGAGAAACATCGTCAATTTGGCTAGCGGCGATGATCTCGGCTCGTCGGAATCGCGGCACGGATGTCTGGAGAGCGACGCGTTCGTTCGAAAGTCGCCAAGCATTGGAGGTCAGTGCATTTCGTGGCGGGGCGCCGATGGCCAAACGATCTGCGCGCACATCAGGTTCGACCGCGCGACGAAATATTGCTCAGTGAAAGACACGAAGATCAAGGACGGATATTCTCTCACGGCATCATGCGGTGGTTAACCCGGCAAGGTCCATGACATCCGACTTGCCGGAAAGCTTCTGTCTCGTCTTAAATCCGGTTCACTCTTGCTTGCCGACCGTGGCTACGACGCCGACTGCATCAAAGAACTCGCCACGAGAAAAGGGACATGGGCTAATATCCCGCCGAAAATCAATCGCAGCAACCCGATCTGCTTCAGCCCTTATCTCTACCGAGCTCGCAACCAGGTCGAGTTGTTCCTCAACAGGATCAAACAATATCGGCGGGTAGCGACGCGCTACGACAGACTTGCCGCCAACTACCTTGCCTTCGTTCGACTCGCGTCGATCAGGCTATGGCTGCGCCTTCATGAGTCCTCTTCGTCTTAGTCGCTTCAATCGCAGCGCAGTACATGAGCGACTCCACGTCTTCGCGCCTCACTAGTCCACGTTCGATGGCGATCTCAAGAAAAGGTCGATGTTCATTGATCGCCGCTCTTACAGCCGCGGCGACACTGGCGTACCCGAACTCAGGTACCAGTGCTGTCGCTAGCGCACTCGACGCCAGCAAATTCTGCCGGGACCGCTCTTCATTTACCGTAAGCGAGCACACACACCGCTCGAGGAAGATCGTCGCCGAACGTTGAAGGAGGATGATGGACTCGATCAGGCGATCGCAAACCAGCATGTCGTAGCAATTGATCTCCAGCAGGCCGTGCTGGCAGGCCATCGCGATGGCAGCATCGTTCCCCAAGATCGCAAATGCTGCTTGGCAAACCGCTATAGGAATAACTGGGTTTACCTTGCCGGGCATAACCGAAGATCCAGCCTGGATCGCGGGCAAGGCAATTTCTCCGATAGCGCCGCCGGGACCCGACGAGAGCACAATGAGGTCATTTGCAATCTTCCAGAGGGAATTCGCTGAATTTCGAAGTTCGGCCGATAACCGCGCACACGCGTCTAAATTCTGCATCGCATCGAATGTATCGGTAGCTGGCTTGATTTCGTTACCAATCAAGGTCGACAAGTGTCGGAACACCGCCTGTTTGTAGCCAGGTTTAGAGTTAAGTCCGGTGCCAACTGCGGTACCACCGAGTGGAAGGACCAGGAGTTGGCGCCTCAACTCCTCCACTTGCTTCGCATGACGCTGTAGGACCGCCTCATATGCCCCGAATGTCTGACCGAACAACATCGGAACAGCATCCTGCAAACATGTGCGGCCAAGGCGCAAGATTTCGGAATACTCCTTCTTCTTTTCCGAGAAGGCAGCGGCCAATTGCATCAAGGCAAGCGAAGTACCTTGCGACACACGAAAGATCGCGAGCCTTATGGCCGTCGGAAGCACGTCGTTGGTGGATTGACCGAGATTGACGTGATCGTTTGGATGGATGAAGGAGTAGTCGCCAGCTGGTTTTCCGCTCAGCCGCGTGGCCACGTTTGCGACCACTTCATTAACATTCATGTTGGAGGATGTACCACCGGAGCCTTCGAGCACATCGACAATCAAGTGAGCATCGTGCTTTCCCAAGAGGATCTCCTGGCACGCTTTGATGATGGCTTCGGCTCGCTCCGCTGAAAGCGCGCCGATCTCTTGATTGGCTCGCGCCGCAGCTTCCTTAATCATCGCCATTGCTGGGACGAACTCAGGCAGCGTCGCGATGGTACGGCCCGTTAGCGGAAAATTTTCCACAGCCCGAAGTGTATTGATGCCGTAGAGTGCGTCCGCGGGCAGCTCTCTCTCACCGAGAAGGTCTTCTTCGATGCGTATCTGCCCCATGACGACAACGCTTTCGTTTTCTTCGAGTGGCTATCGATATCAATAATGTTCATCGCCCAAGCAATTTGCGCCACGGCAGCGATCGGACAAAGGTCAATTCGTAGAGCGGCTCCGGTGAGCACCGCATTGATGATGCTTCATCGAAACCGGCCATTGTGCTCGTCCAGACAAAATGCAAGCCTTGCCGTCTTCCCTTGCCTGACGACAGGGGACCAGCAACATCGAACAACTCCGGACAAATGGCGCATGCCGTCTGACAGCCTGCGGATCCTTGTCCGCCTTAGCGTCGCGAGTATAGCGGACTCCGCAATTTTGCGATGGTTCTTCATAGATTGATCTACGAGCGTCCACGCTCTCTTCGCGGTTAGAAGAATATCGACGTGGAGACCAACAGATTCAACGCATGTCCCGTTCGGGGGGTGTATGTGATGCTTGTCGGGTTATTGATATAGGTCAGTCCTATGCTTGAATATATGCCGGGTGCCAAATGCGCGGTATATGTTCCAGAAATCGCCGTACTGTCGCGATGCACAAGGTGTCCCTTGGCCAAGGCTGCATCCACTGCAAAGTTGCTCCACGCGGTGTTTGTGGCAACCACAGCAATCTGATCGCGTGGCCGGCTGTCAAACAGTCCTTTCGCATAAAGACGGAGCTCGTAGTACTGACTGACCTTGTTTAAGTCAGGCGGCGCGTACATCACAGAAAATCCGCCATAGATCCCGCGAGCAGCCGAGCCTTGGGCATCAGACTGCCAGAGTTGCCTGTCCGCCGCGACGTAATAAACGCTATTTGCGTTAGCTCTCGGTTGCGTCGGATACTGCAAGTCTTTGTAGCTGCTATTGTTGAAACCGGCACCTGCCCGCAACCAAGTCTCGGGCGAATCCGGCACGGCTCGGTTCTTGTAACCGGTTTCGTCAAGTAGAAGAACGCCCGCGTTGGTCGTGTCCCAATTTAGGCCGGTCGGATTTTCGGCGATCTGGGCAGATTGGCCGTCTGGACTGAGTGAACGCTGCAACGAGATCTTATTGTAGAAGCGATCACCAAAATTGTACTTCAGATTGATAGCTGGCGTTGGCGCGGCATTGTTGCTCATGCCTGCTTGGTATAGGATATTCGATGAGGCCCCAAAAACGTTTACTGCTGCGTTTCCTCCGACCACAGTTCCCACGAACTCATTTATGTTTCTGAGATAACCCATCTTGAGTTCAAGCTTGCCGTCGAAAAACGTCTGATAATAGGCAAGCGTATTAATCCCAAATCTATCTGGACCCCCAGGCTTCCAGGTCCAATATTGCTGCTGGGCACCCACGATAATCTGGCCATCGGGAATCCCAAAGCGGCTGAGATCATAGGTCACGATCATGAAGTTTAGGGTATTAAATGTCGGATTCTGGCCAATATATAGCTGATCGCGAATGGTGCTTCTGGCTGCATTCGGCAGGTGATTGGCCACGAATGTGTTTACTGTCCCGCCGACATAACCGATCCCGACTTCGGCCAACGCAGATCTGACGCCGCCGTAATCTTGGTCGATCGTATCGGCAGGGCCAGGAATGTTGAGCCACATGCCTTTTTCGCGCAGGTTCTCGAACCTTGCAAATGGATCGGCTCTCGATTGAGTTGCTGCGTTCTTTGCAAGGACAACCGCGCTGTCAGACTTTGACGCAAGAGCGATCACTTTCTGTACGCGTGCAGAGCTACCGACGGGATGCACTCCTTCGGACCGGTAGCCTCGGGGCTTGATAGCACGATAGTCCTTCTTTTGAAGTCCTCCCTGAGCAATCTGATTCGGAGTGCCGTTTTTGGGGTTAGGCACGTTGGCAGCGTGCGCCGGCGCCAAGCCGCCGATGGGACTCGCCGCGAGGGACAGCGCGACAGCAAGCCACCTCTGCGCATTGGCTTCATGAAGCGTCGTTTGTAGCGCGCTAGCCGCAAGACGATGCAATTGACCGGCCCGAAGCCTTGAGATCTTTGAAGCCTGAATACTCGAGACGGCGGAGATCGCATTGGGAGTAGACCTTCTAGATGCAGATGACGAGATAGTAGATCCCTCAGGCCCGACGGCGCAGCCAGATCTATAATGCATCCCGACTTCCTTAACGCGTGAAGAACGACTTGTTGCTGAGCCACGATTGCCATGTGTTTGACGTTTGCATCAATTGCTAGGGTTGGTAGGTGACACCGGGCTCGCAAGCCATTGCTGCGCGATTCCGCTCCTTAACGCTCGAAGCTGTCGCCGCGACCAATCGTTACTCGTTTCGCTGGGATCTCGCGCGTGGATGAAAAGCCGGTTCAGGTCCTGGGCTCGTCTACCGACAAAGGCACGCGCAAAGCCCATCCGACACCGTCGCCACGAGGTCAAGAAGACTGGAGTGGACCATCTACTGGACGGGTATAACGACCGCGCTCGCCCACGCTTCTCAAGGTTAGACGCGGCTGTCGGGAGGCACTTTCAAAGCGGCAAGCCGCCATTGCTGATGGGGACGACGGCATCTTGCGAGAAAGCCGATATGGCCTCACAAGAACCGGCCCTGCTTTTTATTTGAGAACGCGCGGCGCGCCGATCGAAGACATCGTGAAAATGCGATAACGAAGCAATCCGAATGCTGCATGCAGCAAATTGGCGAACAAAGGTAGGGTGTGCATCGACCGGATCGCGGCCAATCTTGTGAAGGCGCTAGGCGACCTTCGGTTCCTTGGCTGCCTTGATGCGTGTTACGCTGCTCTGACCATCGATGCTGACGGGTACTTCACCGGCGACGGTGGCGCGACGAACGAGGCGATGCTGATCGCCGTAATCGTTCACCGCGTAATGCTGCGTAGCCCGATTGTCCCAGATCGCTATATCGCCTTCCCTCCAGCTCCAGCGGACGGTATTTTCGAGAGCCGTAATATGAGACTGAAAGACATCAAACAGCTTTTGGCCGTCGTATTTTGGGATACCAACGAAATTTTGCACCAGAGCGCCGAGCACCAGCGCGCGTTCGCCGGTCTCGGGGTGCACGCGCACCACAGGATGCTCAGTCTGATAGATCGTCCTAGTGAAGACTTCGTCCAAGTGCTTTTTGTCGAGCTCGCTGACACGGTCCAGTATTGCGTAGTCAAAGGAGTTGCTGTGAACGGCCCAAAGCTTGTCTGCAAGCCGCTGCAACGGCGGTGCTAGGTCGAGGTAGGCCGCAACGGTGTTTGACCAGGCTGTGTCGCCACCGAAGGGTGGTATTACAACGCCTCGTAGCACCGCAATTTTGGGGTAGGCATCGACGAAGGTTCCATCGGTGTGCCACAAGTCGGCCCGGCTACCGGCGCGGGCAGAGTCAAGCTCGATGATCGACCTCGTTCCCATTATGGCACCGAGCGTTGGATGAGGTGCCAGACTTCCAAAACGAAGTGTAAAGCGCTCCTGCTCAGCATCGTCGAGATGACCCTGGTCGCGGAAGAAAATAACCTTGTGCTCCAGCAGCAGCTCATTGATCGCGGCGATCGTCTGGTCCGGCAAGTCTCCCGACAGCTTGACGTTTCGGATCTCTGCGCCGATGCGCGCTGCGCGTTTGACGATGTCGGCACGAGGAATGATGCTATCCGACGATACGGCTGCATCCATGGTGACACTCTCCAATTTGCAGCAACAGCGACGAGCTCTTCTTGTGCTCTTGAGGCGACCTCGTAAAATTGACCGGGTCTGTCAGTTCGATCAATTCCTAGTATTGGTAGTTGACCGATCCAAAATGCCTTGCACTTCGCTGGGACGTTGATGCAGATGTTGCAGTTCGGTGCCGACGAACAAGAAAACCGTCCGCGTTGGAATCGACAACGACGCTCCTCAAGGTCTCGTTGGCCGAGATCTATTTTGCTTCCTTCGTACTGTTCGATCGATGGCGATCTTGACGGCGGCGGAGGTCGACGCCATGAAGGTATAAGACGCACTTTACGACGCACTCGCACGTGTTAGGCGCGAGCTCGTCGAGCAGATCCTGCCGCGTGAAGCTTTGCGCGACGATTGCTCCGGACAGATGCGAAGGGCTCGATGCTTTCTTCGTTAAGACAGACCTGCCCGGCCAGAAGCCGCAGCAAAGGTAATCCGCAGAGGTTGACGTTACCCCTCTGGTGCAGATAATCGAAGTTGTCGAGGTTCTCCAGATCTCTCTTGATCTGGTGCTAAGAGGGAAGCCGGTGCGTCCTCGATCCGTTCAGGATTGAATCAATGCCGGCGCTGCCCCCGCAACTGTAAGCGGCGAGCCCGCATCCATACGTGTCACTGAAGCAGGCGCTTCGGGAAGGCCGGATGCAGGCGATGACTCGCGAGCCAGGAGACCTGCCCCGACAACATAATCGACCACGGGCGGGGTGTCCGGTGGTACGCCAAGCAGCAGGGCGTTTTCGCGGCCCTCCTGCCTGCGTCTCCGCCATAGCCTTTGCTCCAACCACAATGGGGTTAAAGCTATGTCTCTTCCCTCACTTCCTGTCGCAACCCTCGGCATGCCACGTATCGGGCCACGCCGCGAACTCAAACTGGCGCTCGAAGGCTACTGGGAGGGCAAGATCAACGACCGGCAGCTTCTTGAAGCTGCGGCCGGCCTTCGTGTCGCTAACTGGGCACGGCAGAATTCGCTTGGCGTCACCGTCATCCCATCGAATGATTTCTCACTCTATGACCAGGTTCTCGACACGAGCGTCATGGTTGGCGCGATTCCTAAAGCGTACGGCTGGGAGGACGGTCCGGTCTCGCTGACAACCTATTTCGCCATGGCACGGGGCTCGCAAGACCAGGAGCACGACGGTCAAGCCCATCATGGCCATGGCGCCGCTGCGCAGGAAATGACCAAGTGGTTCGATACCAATTACCACTACATGGTGCCCGAATTCCATAAAGGTCAGACCTTCAGGCTTTCCTCCCGTAAGCCGATCGAGGAATATGAGGAGGCGAAAGCCCTTGGCTATCAAACACGGCCTGTCCTGATCGGACCAGTCACCTTCCTTAAGCTCGGCAAGAGCGCCGACTTGGCGTTTGATCCGATTTCGCTGCTCGATAGTCTCGTTCCGGTCTATGTCGAGGTCCTCCAAGAACTGGCGAAACGTGGAGCCGAGTGGGTCCAGCTTGACGAGCCCTGCTTGGTGCTCGATCTGGACGAGACCACACGAAGCGCGCTGCAGCGTGTCTATCGGCGTTTCGCCAAGGAGGTGCCCGGCATCAAGATCATGCTTGCCACTTATTTCGGTGCAATTGGCGACAATCTGGCGACAGCTCTGGGGCTGCCAGTCGCCGGATTGCACGTCGATCTGGTCCGCGCTCCTCAACAATTGAGCCAGATTGAACCCGGCGCCCGCGCGGACCTCGTGATTTCACTCGGCATCATCGATGGCCGCAACGTGTGGCGCGCCGACCTGTCGGCACTCGTGGAGCGGTTCAGGCCCGTCATTGCAACGTTCGGCAAGGATCGCGTGCAGCTGGCGCCGTCCTGCTCACTCCTTCATGTCCCAATCGACCTTGAGCTGGAGACCGATCTCGATTCTGACGTAAAGAGCTGGCTTGCCTTCTCGGTTCAGAAGATCGGCGAGCTCGCGACCTTGGCAAAAGCGCTCGCGGTCGACGGAAAGGTCGTTGCCGCCGCGTTTGCCGAATCGGACTTTGCGGCGACGGCCCGCCGAGCTTCGCCAAAGATCCATGACACGACCGTTGCCCAGCGTACGGCGGCGATTGATGCGGTTATGCGCCGCCGCAATAGCGCTTTTGAGAGCCGCGCCGAGGTTCAGCGCAAGCGTTTCGGCCTGCCGCTTTTCCCAACGACCACGATCGGGTCGTTCCCGCAGACGGCAGAAGTCCGCACTGCTCGCGCCGCGCGTGCCAAGGGAAAGTTAACGGACGCGCAATATGAACAATTCCTGAAGGATGAAACGGCTCGCGCCGTCCGATGGCAGGAAGACATCGGACTCGACGTGCTCGTACACGGCGAGTTCGAGCGCAACGATATGGTCCAGTATTTCGCTGAGCAGCTCTCCGGGTTCCTATTTACTAAGCACGGCTGGGTGCAATCTTATGGCTCCCGTTACGTTCGCCCTCCGATCTTATTCGGCGATGTCTCCCGGCCGAAGGCGATGACCGTCGAATGGTGGAGCTACGCGCAATCGCTGACCAGGAAGCCTATGAAGGCCATGCTTACGGGGCCGGTGACGATCCTGAATTGGTCGTTCGTCCGTGACGACATTCCGCGCAGCGAGGCCTGCCGTCAGATCGCGCTCGCGATCCGGGACGAGGTCGCCGACCTCGAAAAGGCGGGCGCGACCATGATCCAAATCGATGAGGCAGCGCTACGCGAAGGTTTGCCGCTCCGTCGATCCGACTGGAAGGCCTATCTCGACTGGGCCGTGGAGAGCTTCCGCATCTGCTCCTCTGGTGTTGCCGACGCAACGCAGATCCATACCCATATGTGCTATTCGGAGTTCAATGCCATCATTGATGGAATCGCCGCGATGGACGCTGATGTCATCTCGATCGAAACCTCCCGTTCTAAGATGGAACTGCTCGATGCATTCACCGCCTTCAAATACCCGAACGACATCGGCCCCGGCGTCTATGACATCCACTCGCCGCGCGTGCCCGAAGCCACTGAGATGAAGGATCTCATCGCGCTGGCCCGCCAACGGCTGTCGGACTCACAGCTCTGGATCAATCCGGATTGCGGTCTGAAGACTCGTCAATGGGAGGAAGTCCGTCCGGCGCTCATCAACATGGTTGCAGCGGCCCGCGAACTACGCAAGGCGGGCTGACGCCAGCGTGACCTTGCGCCTGCAACAGCTCCTGCAGCAGCTTCTCCGGCGGGATTGACGGCGGTCCAATCGACCGAATAGAGCGCGACACACTCGCGCTCAAGCGCCGAACGCGGCTCGTTCACCATCGTCCGGGTTGCTTGCAGCGGATGATCACGTTGCCCTCGCCCAGCTTTTACTGTCTCGACGGGTAAGCCTGACTACTTCCATGGACATCGACGAAGACGGGCCTTTTCTTGCTAGACGGCGCTCAACGGAAATTAGTTGCCACTCCGCGCGCACGAACAATTATAGATCAGATTGTATATTCGCTAAAACGTCGCCGGCCACGATTTCGGGGTCTCCAAGCTCAAGGTCATGCAGGCTCGCTTGAACAAACTCCAACACCTTGTGATTGGCCGCAATGGCGCTTTCGCGATCCTCGAAGATCATAACAGCGACACAGATACCTTCGCCTGCATCCAACACGTAGTAAGATCTGAAACCATGCGCTTCCCTTAGGATCTGACCGATACCGCTTTTGGCGCGGCGAGCAGCATCCGCAACCGAACGAACTTTGAGGTACTTGAGAATGACCATGTACATCGAAGCGCCTCGACTTTCAGTTCCACCTCACCTATCAAAGCCCATCGAGCCGCGCTTGGACGAGCTCCCACTCCCGCTGTGGCCACAACGCCCGCCCCAAAGGGCCTGCGCTAGGGATTGTTAGTGGGCGACTGAGAGTGAGCCGACCCGCCTCGTTGCCGTACATGATGGCCCAGAGCTGCGGACAGCTCAACCAAAGCCGGCCGGTTACGTGTCAGCCGCTCGCAACTGAAGAACCCCATCATTCTGCCTCACAGAACTAAAATTCCAGACGTTGATCACAACTCAACCTGTTAGCGCTATCACAATCTACTACCCGTTTAAATTGCCTACGTAAAGTTTTATGATTGAGCCGCTCCGCTACTGGAGCGATATGGAGTCGGAAATGTCTCAAGCAAAGTGGAAATTGACGAACTGGATGGCCGCGGCCTGCCTAGGCCTGTTCCTGGCGGCGCCTGCATCGGCGCAGCCGATCTGGACCTGGACCAACCAATACGGCTCGACTCTGGCGGTTGACAATTATAATGCCAACACAGGTGCGATTTCCGGCACTTACACCAACAATGCGAGCAATAGCTGCGATGAAGGTGCCCCTCAGGCGATGACGGGCTGGCTTGCGCGGTCTAATAGTGGCACGGCGATCAGCTTTTCGGTGAATTTTGCGGGCTGCGGGTCGACAACCGTATGGACGGGCCAGCTGAACACTGCATCGGGATTTCAGGGGCTCTGGCTACTTTCACTCGCCGAACCGGTGATCTGGAATGGCATCAGCGCAGGCGCGGACACTTTCACCTTCGCAAGCGGCGACAAATCGAAATTGCTGTCCGCCGTCGGAGAGACGGCCAAGAGCGGTTCAGGCGAGAAGCTCTCGAATACAAAGAATCGCAAATGACCTGATCTGCCACGTGGCGAAGGAAGGAATGCCAAAACCCTGATCTTTCCCGCCCTCCTCTGCGCCGACGTTCGCTCTGGCTCAACCACGCATTTGGTATGGATCTCGAGATCGAAGTCTTGCCGAGCCTGAATGCCTGAACTGTTCAGGCTCGGCTTTATTCATTGGAGATACGCGCCGACTGAGCGTATCGTAGATCCAATGTGCGAACTAGTCTGCGAGAAATGGATCATTGGTTGCAGCTCAAACCGCCACCAATTAGCAAGACGCAGGAGCTGGCCGCATCTGAATTTCCGTCCCAATCTAAAGTTTCCAGATTGCAATACGTTCGCTTGCATCGGGAGCGGGCATCGAGATCGCCTTCAAATTCGCGAGTCGCCAGGATCGAGTTGCGTCAGAGGACGCTCGGTCCAAAAGCCGGTCAAGCCCAGACGGTCATAGCAAGAGCGTTCCACCAAATAGAATGAATTCATGTGCCTAGCGGTTCGTTGCCGGCACGCCATTCTTTGCCACCGATATGTCCTCGATCAGTTTACCACTCCCATCAACGTAGGCGATCCAGGATTCGCGTGCGATCTCATTCAGCGGGTCCTTCACCGCAGACACCGCATTTCGGTACACTTTAACGGGAAAGTCCTCTATAGGCGCTCGGTCAGCGAGCAACGTCAGTATGGTACAGGACCACCAGTCTAAGGCTGCCGGCGATGCCCGTTGCAACAATTAGCACGATTGCCATTGCGACCAAGCCAATGTCAAAGGATCCCGTCCTATCCTTAAGGAAGCCGACCATGTATGGGCCAACGAAGGCTCCAAAAGCACCAATGGAATTGATGAATGCGATGCCTCCGGCGGCAGCGGCGCCAGTAAGGAAACTCTGCGGGATCGTGTAGAGGATTGTTCGTGCCGAGATCGTTCCGATCAGAGCGAGCGTCATGCATATGAGCGCCGGCACGAGCGAGGTGAGTACGACCGAAAAGACGAGTCCGGTGGCGCCGAGCATCAATGCGGCGATCAGATTATAGATTTTTTGCCCCTTACGATCGACAAGGCGCGCCCAGAGCAACATGCCTATTGTCACAAATAAATAGGGCACTGCCGAGAGCCAACCGACCTGCATATTGCTCAAGTTGCGGCTCTTTAGGATCAGAGGGAGCCACATACCGATCCCATAAGTGCCGATCGTGAAAGCGAAGGTAATGCCCGTCAACATCAGCACGCGGACGTCCTTCATCGCCGCCAACAGATCCTTTTTGACCTTGCTGTACTTCTCCCTTGCGAGTTCATCCAGCAGCGCGTCCCGCTCTCGGGGCGTCAGCCACGAGGCCCTGTCAGGCGTGTCGGCTAGCAGAACGAGACATAGGACTCCGAGCAGACAGGCCGGAAGACCTTCGATCAGGAACATCCACTGCCAGCCGGCCAATCCCCACACTCCATCCATTCCCAATAGCGAAGCCGATAGTGGATTGCCGATCAACGAAGACAGCGGTGTTGCTGCCATGAACCAGGCGAGGACGCCTGTCCGCGATCGCTCTGGAAACCAGATGGAAATGTACCAGATGACACCGGGGAAAAAGCCTGATTCGAACACTCCTAGTAGGAAACGGATCCCGTAGAAGCTGTATGGTCCGACGGCGAATGCCGTCGCCGCGGCTGCAAGACCCCAGGTTATCATGATGCGGGCGAGCCAACGGCGCGCACCGAAGCGGTACATCATCATGTTGCTGGGAACTTCCAGCAGGCAGTAACTAAAGAAGAGCATCCCGGCACCCCAGCCGAACTGGGCGGCACTTAAGCCGATGGCTTCGTTCATCTGCAGCGCAGCGATGCCGACGCTGGTCCGGTCGAGGTCGTTGACGAAATAACCCAGGCCCAAAAGTGGCACGAGCCGCCGCGTGTTCTTGCTGACAGCGCTCGCGACCAAACCAGACCTTGCCTCGTCATGACACTGGGGGGCAGCGGCGTCCAACAATTCGTTCTGCTCCTGCAATTGGTCACTGACCAGACGCCGATTCTTGCTTAGGTGCTTGAGCTGCACGGCGAAATCAGCCCAAAACTTTGGGAATCACTGCCGCAATCGAGAGCATCGGATCGGCTATCCGCGCTATTTGCGTGGCACGAGCCCAAGCATTGCCCGAGCTTCCACTGCGGTGGCGGGCTCGTACCCAAGTTCTCGGATAATCCTAACCGTCTTCTCGACCAGCCGCACGTTCGTGGCAAGTATGCCTTGTTCGAGATAAAGGTTGTCCTCCAGGCCGACACGAACGTGGCCGCCTGCGAGCACCGCGTGAGTTGTTGCGTGCACCTGTGCTCGACCGACGCCGCTAACGCAAAACATAGCTCCTTTGGGAAGATTCCCGATGAGCATATTGAGGATCTGCGGCGTGTACGGCAATCCGCCCTGAATTCCGCGATCGGCACCAAGAACGAAGTTGATCCAATAGGGAGGTTTGTCGAAGCCCTTATTGATCAAGCGTATCGGATCTTGGAGAAGATGGGAAAGTGAGAAACATTCCCACTCAGGTTTGATGCCCTTCTTTTGGAATCGTTTTGCCATGATGTCGCAGCGGCTGGGCGAGGTGTTAACGACAATCTCGCGGTCGCCAAAGCAGGCTAGAACGGTGTGGGCGTCAAATGTCGCCATGTCAGCACCGGCCTCGAGGCCCTTCAGACGCTGTTCGAATATAATCTCATCGAGACCGGGCTCTATGGATCGCACCATGTCTCCATCGATGCCCCCGCCCGTGCTGTTGTTGATGATGATGCCGCACTTTGCGAGGATCCGGGAATTGATGTCCTGGTATATTTCCGGATTACAGGTCGCGCCATCGTCCGGCCTGCGCGCATGCAGCGCCACGATAGATGCACCCGCATCGTAGCACCGGTACACATCCTCGGCGATTTCGTTAGGCTGCGTCGGCAGGTGTGGGTTTTGCGATTTTTTCACCACACCTCCCGTCGGGGCGATCGTGACGATGACCTTGCTCTCAAATTTCATACTGCGTCTCCTTTCGAGGGCTTAAGTCATAGGTGGGTGCCGTCCAGCTCGCGTCGATAGGTGAGCGGCAACCACGGCGTTTGGTCGAAATCGGCATTGTTCTGGTCAATCCGTTTCCGTATTGGGTTCGATTTCGGCATACGCGATGCCCGTGAAATTGCCCTGGGACCAAAGGACATTGCGTTTATTCCCTCCATCATGATCGGCGGAATAGATCGAGCCGGCGAGGTCGGTGATGAACATCTGGTTGCCGGGAACGTCGAGTGCGATGCCGATTCCCTCCATCAGATGAGTGATCAGAATTTCCGGCTCCGTCTTCGTGTCGACGCTTGCGCGATTGGCTGTGTTGCCTCGCGGAGGGTCGCCGCGGTCCGTCCAGTAGAGGACGCGGTGTGCAAGATCGAATTCAAGGTGAATTGGTTCCCGGCAAGCCATCGAACAATAGCTCGATATCGGAGCGGTTTGCTGGGCTCTCACCCTCCGGTATGTCGATGTTGGCGCGGAAGATTCGGCCCAGGCCGCCATTGTCCGGACCCTTTTGCGTCCAGTAAATCTGGCGACGCGCGGTGTCGATGGTGACGCCAATGCACCATCTGGTCGGAGCGCGCCGGTCCACGTCACCGCGGCCCGCCTCGATGAGCGTCTCTATTGCAGAGCCATCGAGATTACATCGCATAACCCGCATACCTTCACGGTCAGACCAGTACAGCTTGCCACCTTTTTGATCGAGTTGAATCTGCTTCGGCGTGAATGTGGCGCCGCGCGGAACGACGACTTTGCGAGCACTTCCATCGACATCGGCGCGCTCGATCGAACCATCGTTCACGGCAACACCGGAGCCCATATTGGTCCAATAGATGTGACCCGCGCCGACATCGATGGCGATTCCGTCAGGAAGCTGACAATCCGTAACAATAACTTTTCGATCGGAACCATCTGGATTCATCGCTTGAATACGGTTGGTGCTCACCTCGAGGAAGAATAACCGACGACCTGCGATCGGCCGGTCGGACGAGAGTTGCGATTTGACCGCATTAGCGTCGGTCATGGTATTCTCCCTCACGGCTGAGGTATCGCATATGCTTAGCTTATGATTGTCTTCCAAGCCGCAACAGCGATTGCCGATCCGAATCTGACTTGTGCTGGCAACGGATAGGGTACGCGCTCTCGATAGTTAGTGTTGATACGCCGAAGCATCTCGCGTGCACGCACTACTGCGGACCAATCAGGAAGATCTGCACGGTAAGCAGTGGAGCAAGGGCCGAGCAACTGCCAAACCATTCTTGCGGCAGATGGTCGTTTGACGCTTCCACGACACGCCACGTGGCATCGGCGCTGCTGCGCGATCCTTACTTGCGAAGGTCAATATTGCGAGCCCCGTCACTCCAGTGGTAGTTCACGCGAACCAACCCGATGTCAACGTCTTGACCGATGCGGGCGGTCCCTGCACGAGCGCTCGCTGGAGCGCCTGTGAAACCGCTTGAGAAAAAGAAGTCCACATCCCGACGGCCCATGAACAAGTGGTCGTACTCAACGCCGATAGACCAATTCGGAGCGAAGCCGAATTCAACACCCGCGCCAACCGCACCGCCCCAACGAATTTCGCTGCCATTGTCGATTGTCAGCTCGCTCGCAAGATCGAAGACCCGGTATTTGTCGCGGACGGCTGCAGCGCCACCCTTCATATAGAGCAGCACGTTATTCCAGGCATAGCCGACCTGACCCGTGAACAGGCCAAATGCATTAATTTTTGATTCATCTTTGACGCCTGCGAAGGCGAGGTTGGTGTTGGAGCCCTTGAAATCGGCCCAGTTGCCCTGCGCCTCAAGGCCGAACACCCAGTTCGCCGCCTGCCATCGATAGCCGATTTGACCGCCGGCGGTGCCTCCTGTCGCACTATGGCATCCCATGATGAGCGGCGGAGCGACGACCAAGCCGCCAGCATTGACGACGTCCCAGCACTGATGCGCGGAGCCTCCACCTCCATCAATGCCGGCGTAGAAGCCGGTCCAATCGTAGATCCGAGTGACCGTTGCGAGCGCTTTGACGTGGGGCCGCACCGTCAGATCAGCGGCGGAGACTGAAGCGGCCATCGCAATCAGGGCAACTATGCCCAGCAGCATTTCTTTCATTCTTTTTGGCTCCGTTCCGTGGTTCGCTTGATCGTCTATCGGTCACGATAGCCATGTGTTCGTCCTCTCCATCAATTGACAAGGTTGGTAGTTGACTGCATCGCAGGCAATATCAAATCTGCCGCAACAGCCCCGCAACTTCATGAGTAGGTCGATAAGCCCGGGGGCGAAGTTCTGCCCTAGACAGGCGCCGCACAAGGGCGTTCGCAGAACCGAAAGGTCGGGAGCTGGGCAGTACCCCATCGGTACGAATATCGCGGTCCAGGCGGTCGCCTCATTTTAGGATCGTCATCTCTGTCCGGTTGAAGACACGGATGTCCAGCCTGACGAAGGTCTCCAGCAGCGCCGGCTGCAAAACACGAGGTTTTTTCTTCACAGAGGGACGCGCGCAACCTCGTTAGTGGCACGGCGATTGCTGGGATGGATTAGAGGTGACGGCGCCGGTGCGCTCCTACGGTCTTCCCAAGGGTCCAGATGAGGCCAGCCCGATTGATCAACGAAAGCTATTCTGGTGTCCTCTGTCAGATCGGCAGAAGTGCTTGGCGCGGCGCCGAGCTGAGCGATCATGCTGCTGTGCAACGGGCCTGAGAGCGCACCGCGCGGCTCATGCTGCACGTTTCGACGAGGGCATCCCATCGCCCCCCTTTCTCATCCTGGACGATTCGAGCGCCGGCGCTAGCAATCACAACAACAGGAGATGGTGATGACGAAGGAAGATGGACTCAACGATGACATAGGCATTGCTACAGGCGCATTTCAGGACTTTGCCAAGCGAGCCATTGAGACGCAGACGGAGTTCTCGAAAAGAGCTTTCGATATCTATTGTCATTGGCAGGAACGAATTCAAACCGAATCAACACAGGCGATGGAGCTCTTCGGGAAAGTCACTTCCACGAACTCCGCAACCGATCAGATCCGTTTTCTTCAGGTCTGGATGAAAGGCGCCACGCAGCGGGCCTCGCAGGACGTGATCTATTCCATTGAAACCGCAAAACTTCTCGCGAATATTGAACTTCCACTCTTCGTCGGCTCTGAGCTGTTCAAGCCTGCAATCCTCTTCCCTCTCTTGACGACGCTCAACTTGCCAGCGGGCGCTGGCATTAGCTTTCATTGTGGTTCCTGGCAGCTGCCGACCCTGCGGATTGAAGGAGGTCGACCGGAACGATGAAGATTGGATTTCCCGACCAATAGGCCGTGGGGATGCAGAGCTTCTTCGCTCGAAGCAGCGTAAGGCTGGCCGTGACGCTGGCAAATATTGTGCGTGCCGATTTTTCCTTCCTCCAAACCAAGAAAGGCCATCAGCATCCGTTTGGCTCGGCTATAACCGTCCGAGGGGGCGAGTGCGCATTACCGGGGTAAGCCAAAGCCCCGTGGTCGCATTACGGGCGCGCTCTGCGCCGATATTCTTCGGACCAATCGCATGTCGGCAACGACCGAAATCCAACTATCTTGTCTCCCGGCCGTCCTGCCGCTTGCGGCACATCGAACCAGGAGTGCAAATGACCCAAGAACTCCAAAGCCGAAGACCAAGACCTTCGACGCTAGGAAGAGCTCAATGTCGAATTTGTCGCGGATCTGACACCGGACGACTCGTCCTCCGCGAGCTAGAGAAAGCCGGCGGGTACCCTCACCGATCGGCACCTCCACCACGAACGAAAAAAGCGGACGTTGGCAAATGTGCGTCGTTGCGGTCGACTGTTATGTTCAGGACGCTTGTTAGCTTTTTTGCCGCACGGCGACCATCGACGTCCCGATGATGCCCTTCGATGCCAATTGCGCGATCTCGGTGCCGGAGAGCCCTAGAAGTCCTGTTAGGATCTCGCTGTTGTGCTCTCCCAGAGTTGGCGCTGCCATGCGGATCGCAAGAGGCCGAGAACCATCCCGAATCGGCATTGACGGCTGTGGATGCACGCCAGTGAACGCACGTTCCACTTTCTGCAGAAATGCACGCGACCGGAGATGCGGGTCCGTAAGCAGGTCAGTTGGCTGCCGGGCTACTCCAGCCGCAATTCCTTCCGCCTGCAACATCAACATCGCCTGCTCGGCATCGCGGGTGAGCGTCCAGGCCTCGATGACCTTCTCTATCTCATCCTCGATGCCGCGGCGCGCTTCCGCAGATTGCAGCGATGCGTCTTTCGACCAGTCTGCCCGTCCAATGATAATGGCAAGCCTCTGCCACATGGTCTCGTCGCTCACCGCTACCATGACCCAGCTGTCCTCACCTGCGCACCGGAAGCAGCCATGCGGCACGAACTGCGGATGTCGAGTACCATACCTGGGTGGCGGCACGCCGCCGATCGATTGAACGGTGATCCAAGGCGCCGCAAACGGCATCATGCATTCGATTTGCGACAGGTCAATGAACTGTCCTAGCCCGGTATCGCGGGCGTGAATCAGCGCGACCAGAACCGCTGCGCAGCCGTTCAACCCACCGACGGCATCCCCAAAGGCACGTGGCTCATCACGGGAGGGCCGTCCGGATTTCCGACTACCATCGGCAGCCCAGAGCCCTGCTCGAGGGTCGAGCCGTAGGCCCGACAATCGCGATTGAGGCTGTTTGCTCCAAAAGCTGACATCGACAACATGACAAGCCGAGGATTGAGCGTTCGAAGCACCTCGTAGCCAAGCCCGAGCTTTGGCAGCACGTCAACCGAATAATTGTCTACGACGACGTCGGCTCCCGCCAGCAGACTCTTGGCAAGAGCGAGTCCTTGGGGCTGCGTGAGATCGAGCGTGATGCCTCGCTTGTTGCGGTTCATGACGCAGAAAGCCGGTGTCTTTTCGTACATCTGAGCGTCGACATAAGCGGGCCGTCGGTCAACACCGCGATGACGTCTGCACCAAGATCAGCCAGAGTGCGCGTGCACAACGGACCTGCCCAGCCCATCGTGAAGTCAATGACGCGGATCCCACGCAAGGGCTGCCGTCCGGCATCAACGCACCTGGACGCCTGCGACATAGCCAAGGATCGCTGCTTTTGGATGTCCGCAAAAGTTTGCTGCTCGCCCGGTTCCGGAACCTTGCCGCCTCGTCGCGGCGGCGTCATGGTGAGCCGCTGCATCGATCCGGCGGTCATGCCTTCTTCTTGGCCAAGCACGACAGGCACGATTGCGCCGCGCACCTTTTTTTTGGTATCGCGCAGCAGATCGGAGACGATCGGGATCTTCCGCTTGCGTCCCTCCGCAAACCACTCCTGCGCTGTCCGCGCTTTCAGCCTCGGCACGAACTGTTGTTCGATCCTCTCAATGTGCTTCAATCGCTCTTCGCCGAGGACCAGAGCCGGATTGTCGCGCAGTTCGGACAGGCCGAGCATATCGCAGAATGCGCGCCATTGTGCCGGTGTGAACGTCGTCACACCGAGCCATCCTTTCCTGGTCTCGTAAATGCCGCCCGGAAAAACCGGCCAGAAGCGATTAACGCCAATCCGGCGCATGACCTCGGCGCGCGCCGATGCCTCGAACATGAGATATTCGCTGATAGCCAGGCTCGATTCGAAGATGCTGACCGACCACGACGCCCCTGCTTCACCCTTCGTTCGTGCAACCGCCGAAGAGGCCGCGGCGAGAACCCCCACAAACCGCCGAGGATACCGGTCTGGAAATCTGGTGCGTGCAACGGCGGCCCCTCGACCGGTCCGACCAGCTTGACGAGGCCGGCGAGCGCGCGGATGGTGGCATCGGTTGCGGCAAATCCTGCATAAGGACCCTCGCGGCCGAACCAGCTCGCTTCGAGGCAGATCAATCTGGATCGCCGCTGGCGGATCGCGGCGATGTCAATGGGCGGGCAATCCGCTGCATCAACGTCCCTGCCGTCAATCAGTATATCGCAGTTTTCGATCATCGCAGTCAGCCGCGCGATCGCATTCGGGGCAGCGGGGTCGATGATCGTGCTTGATTTGTTGAAGTTCAGGAACGCGAACCAAACGCTCTGCCCCATCGGAGTGAGCGGCGCACAGTCGCGAAGTGGATCGCCCGCCGGCGGTTCGACCTTCTGAACATCCGCGCCGAAGTCGGCCAACAATCGCGCGCAATAGCTAGTTGCCGCCGAACTGCCAATCTCGACGACCCGAAGAGCTGACAGCACTCCCATCACGGCTCCATTTTCCCAGATAAGAGTCCATCAGTCGGGAACTCTCGCAATTGCTCGCATCCGAATCGTTCTTAAGTATGGAGCTAGTGCATAGCAAAGCCCTGATAGCCGCTTGCGGCGACCTCGTCGCATTTTTGTCGATAGCTGCCTACCCCGCCGGTGTAGGAGAGCACCCGGCGCGGTTTCCCTTCGACGTTCGATCCCAAGTACCAAGAATTGGTCTTGGCGACTAACATCTCATTGGCAGTCTCATCATGATGCGCCACCCACTTTTCTTCCGCCTCTTTGGTGGGCTCGATTACGTTCAGGTTCTTGTCACGGAGATAGCTGATGCATCCGGTTATCCACTCAACCTGCTGCTGCAGGCAGGTGGTCATGTTGCAAAGCGCTGCCGAGGGAGCAAGCGGCACGGCGGTCGTGAAGAGATTGGGATAGCCGTGCACCTGCAACCCCATAGTGGTCCGAATGTCTCTGCTCCATTCTTCCTTCAGTGATCGTCCGTCGCGACCGCGGATGTCGATACGAGTCAAAGCGCCAGTTCCTGCGTCGAATCCGGTCGCCAGGATGATAACGTCAAGCGGGTGAACCGTGCCATCCGCCGTCTGAATGCCTTCGGCCGTGATGCGCTCGATTGGGTTGGTCTTGACACTGACAATCTCCACATTGGGTCGCTTGAACGCCTCGAGGAAATTCTGCTCCAAAGGTACCCGGTGGGTGCCGAAACCGTATTCGCTTGGGATCAGCAGGTCGCACAGCTTGGGATCCCTAAGGCGCTCGCGCATTTTCGCGCGCACGAATTCGGATATCTCCCCGTTAATCGTTTCATCGAAAAACAGCTCAACGAAGGATGAAATCCACAACTTTACAGAACCGTCGTTCCAGCAATCCTCTATCACCTTGCGACGCTGTTGAGGGGGTAGATCGGCCCAGGCGTATTCGAAGTCATACTCGAAGCCCGTGAAGGTATGCGGCAGCCGCTCCGCAAGGACTTTGAACTTTGACTTGTAGACATCGACGTCCGCGGCCGCGTACTTGAGGTTCTTCATAGGGATGATGTATTGTGGGGTGCGGACGAACACCTTGAGATGGCCAACCTCTTCCGCGATCGTCTGGATAACTTGGATTCCCGTCGCTCCGATACCAACCACGCCCACACACTTGCCAGCGAGATCGACCAGCTGATGCGGCCATCGCGCCGTATGAAACACCTGGCCCTTGAAGGTCTCCTGCCCCGGGAAGGATACATGGGGCGCCGAGAGCATGCCACAACAAGTGACGAGAAACTGGGCGTCTATCACATCACCATTGTCGGTCGTGACCACCCATCGTTCCACCGTTTCATTGAAATGAGCGCTCTTGACCGTCGTGTTGAACTGAATGTCTCGACGCAGATCAAGCCCGTCCGCCACGTAATTCAGCCAGCGTTCGATTTCCGGCTGGCTCGGAAACTTTTCGCTCCAGCTCCATCCTTTATAGAGATTTTCCGAGAAAAGGTATTGATAGATGTAGCCTTCTGAATCGACGCGCGCACCGGGATATCGGTTCCAATACCAAGTGCCGCCGACGCCGGAGGCCGCGTCGATCGCCCTGACGCTCAGCCCGAGCTCTCGCAGACGGTAGAGTTGATAAAGGCCCGCAATGCCCGCTCCGATGACAACAGCGTCGAATTTCGCTGTCGCATGCGCGCCATTACCATCATTGGCCCTAATCGTGGGCTGGGTCATTTCTCCTCCTGTGTGCCTTTGAGGCCCCAGCGAGGAGAACAGCAAGTATCGTACCAGAGAGTAAGCGTCGCGCTCGTATCAGCGCTAAGCATGTGAAGAAGTACTCCGCATTGCCGCGTCTTGGGCAACGCCCCTCACCAATAATCGCGCGGCTCGTGATTGTCGCGGCCGCTACTCCTACAATATCGTGCGGCATGCAACATTTGGAAGAGGTCAACTACCAACACTAGCAATTGATCTAGATGACATGCATGTGTCACTGATTGGTGGCTGAACATCGCACCAGAGCTCGCCGAGCTTCAGCAATAGCCATTAATAAAAATCGTTCTGAGAAGGCCTTGCGGCAATGCAATCGTCTGCACTGACGTCACGCGGCGATATCGCTGAAGCCGCCCCTGTCTATTCTCCCGATATTGCACAAATCATCAAGTGGCGCGATAGCTCCTATGCCGCTGATCTCTATATCGCCGCAGTCTCATGGCTTGATCTCTTTACTTATCTCGATGGTCATCCGGTAACGGAGGAGGAGCTATGACTTCATTTCTCTCTCCGCGAGCGGCCAACGCGCACCATGGTTCGACTCTTCGAATCGTGGGGCCTCATCTCCAACGAATCCGGCCGGCTGCACGCAACGGCCACAGCCGTTCAGTATTTGAGCGGCAATTCCGCAGACAACGTCGCCTCGTATATTGCAACCATGAAGTATAAGCCTTCTGTTCGGGAACTTTATGAGATCTTACGGCAGGATGGTTCTGACACCTGGCACGTCGAGCGCGGCGTAACCAAGAGCTGGGACGCATTCGCACCTCCTACCAATCAGAACACATGACGGGAGCTACGGGCGACACGACAACTACGGATTCGCGCTCTCAGCGCAACCGGGCGAGTCGCAGAGGCGGCCAGCTACTAACTCGAGCTCGCGGCTCATCGTATGCATCGGCCGGCCCGCACCTTCGTGCTCCCGGTGCCTCTGTCCCGATGGTCGCACCATACGCTACGATCTTGAATATCGCAGCGGAACATCGGCACCGAGAAATCTCATACCGGTTACCAATCCGCTCGAACGCGTCAACGGCGAGATCAAGCGGCGGACCGAAGTGGTCGGCATCTTCCCCAACGAGGACGCCATCATTCGCCTGATCGGCGCCATCCTGCTCGAACAGAACGACGAGTGGGCCGTCCAGCGCGGCCGCTACATGACGCTGGAAACGATCGCGCCTTTGGGCGATGATCCCGCAGTCAGCTTCCCGGCTATCGCCAGCTGACCGATCCGGCCCATGCCGGCGAACGTGGTGACACCCACTCAGCTACACCACGCCACGGGACACGATCTTCGATATGGCCTTGTGCGGCGGCTCTCTGCTCTTTGCATTGTCGACGGCTCGGTGACCTCACGAAAGAATTGCTACCATCATTGAGAAAGAGACTGACGTGTCATCCGTTGCACGGACTGAGTTTTCGCACGCTGCGGTTCAAGTGATCAAAGATGTCGAGCCCGAGAAGAACCTTCGATTTCATGACAATCGACAAAAGTACCTAATGTTCGTCAATACGTGCAGCGAGAAGCGCGTCGTATCAGAACGAATAGCACTCGAACTCGATCAGATTCGTCCGCGTCCGCCTGCTGTGCGAGTCTTTGATGCGGGCGTTGGCGATGGAGGCTCGCATGCTCGAACGCCGTGATTAAGACTCACCTGGCTAGCCGGCCCCTTCGGGATGGCCGCCGGCGCTTCGGCTTTTGCCCTGCGGAGCCGGGAGTAGGTCACTCCCGACGCTAGTCTTGGCCCGTATGTCCTATTAAACCGGCCTCGGCCACGTCTCACTGAACTGTCGCGTTCATGGTGATTACCGACGTTCCCGAACCCGAAGGGCCCTTTCCCGTGAAGCTGACGGCAAACGCGTCGTTGCCCTTGCCCACTTTGGCGGTGTAGGTGTAAGTAGATATGTTCAGCTTCTTCAGAGTCCCATGTGCGGGCTTTTGAGAGATTGGTCGAAGCGGCAATCACCCGTCCAGCTTGAGCGGCAATAAATGTACCGCCGGCCGAAAACATTGAAGTAGCCGCTAGAGTTTACTCCCCAACTCGACTGGAAACGTAACCGGACACTCTGAACCGGCCTCCGCAGAGATCGGTATCAAGCCAAGAACGGCCACCGCGGCAATTGGTGGTGTACGAAAATGCATTTCTGTCTCCACAATGTGAAGGCGATCTCAACCGCCGACCTGAACCTTTGTTCACGCACCTCAAAGAACCCCGTCGCGCTCACTCGCGACCGGAACTCCAGTTGAAGTCGAGATACGGCGGCATACTGCAGACCGGCGACGCATTTCTCTCTCAAGGGACTTCAGCGCGCCGGAAATCGTTGACTTTGCCTCGCTCGGTTCGTGAACCTGGGCAGAATGCCAGGCCATGGACTGCCAGCCATTGAACCAATTATCCCTAGACTGCTTCGGATCTAGATCAAAAACCGCGAGATTGACGGTCTTACGATTCGTGTAAATGCTACAACCGTCATACTGAGAGTCCCTGAACGCTGCTAGACGTGCCAGCGACACTGAATTCTGTTTTGAGAGTTTTTGTCCGGGTTGATTTTTGATTCAGGAGCCGGCTGATGTTTGTTCGCATCACCACAGACCACGCGCCTCGCCCAAATTCGCTCAAACACTTCCGCTTGGCGAGCAACTCAACCCATCGTCAAGCGAATTCACGTACAAAACGGGGAAGCAACTCTACGGCGAAAAGGAGCCTGCCGAGTACGTCTATCTCGTAAGCGAGGTGCAGTGCGGAGCTACAAGCTACTCTCCGATGGTCAGCGCCAGATCGGCGCATTTCACTTGGTCGGTGACATTTTTACCCGAGAACGGTGAGATGCACCGGGTTACAACGGGCGAGATGAGCGAAGTTTACGACGGGTTGGGCGCAGCGCATAAGCCAACGAGTGTCAAATGCAAGTGCGAGCGTTGGGTTATCAGCGACTTGCATGATTTCGTCACCAACCGGTGCGCGTTGGTCGTTTTTCTGCGCGCAAATATCAACGCGTCTACTCGAAAAATACGAAAGGCTGATTATCTCCACTCTGTCAAAAAGAGTTTGTCTTGGACTCGCGCATACGAAGATTGTCTGAGAGGATTTAGTCATTGGACGACGATGTCAGAACGACTATCGCGCTGCTCTGCTTTCGCTGGTCGCCATCGGCTTTGTGCTGATCTATAGGACATCCGGCGTCCTAAACTTCGCTAAGGCGCGATGCTGCTGTTCGCGGCGCGGATCTTCGTCAGTCTGGTCGAGCGTGGAACGTCCTTTGCGTTCGCGCCGGTTGCGATGCCCGCCGATGCACCAGGTGCATGTTGCTTGAGCTTGGAGGAGGATCACATATGGTGACCACGCGCGAAGTGTCTGTCGATGACGCCCCAACGGTGACCCACATGGTTGCTGCCCTAGTCGCCGAACTCGGCGCCGGCCAGGTACTGGCCGAACCAGATACCCAGCTTGTGGCTGAACTTCTTGCCATGAAGGAACGTATCTATGGGTTTCTAGCTTTCGCGGAGGACCGCCCGGTCGGCGTCATTATGTTGTCGGAAAGTGCAGCCCTTTTCGCGCGCGGGACCTACGCCACTATCACCGAACTCTACGTGGTGCCGGACCAGCGATCGTCTGGGGTCGCGATGCGCCTCATTGAGGCTGCCGTACGCTTGGGGGCGGCAAAAGGCTGGGGCCAGCTTGAATTGGCGGCGCCCAGGCAGCCGATGTGGAGCCGCAATTCCAGCTTGGCATTGTACTTCAAGGCTGGTTTTGCAGAGATCGGCCCACGTCTAAAGCTGCCACTGCAATGCCTCAGTACCCCGCGTACGCAAGGCGCTCCTAAGGGGCGATCGCGATTAGACTCTCGGCGGCAACGCGCACTATCCCGCTCTAGCCGGATTCAACTGCTGTAAGGCTTGCATTGGAATCCGTGGGCACTCTTTCGGCCAATTGGACTACGCAATACTACTGGCGCTGGCTGGCTCCGCCGCTTTTCGAGCAGCCTAGTGAGCATCGTTGAATAGGCGAAAGCCACGACAGCGAGACAGCTACGGTGGTCACGTAGCGATAGGATGCGCGAGACACGCAATTCGATCTGATTTTCAACTATTGCTGATTCTTAGCGAATTAGCTGGCTTTCGCGAAGTACTCTCGCGGCGAGCGAACAATACCGCTCCGGGTGCCGGATCGTCCTGCCCATCGCTGCTACGCATGATCCGCGGGAGGCCCGGCAAGCCTATGATGTCATCTTGCCCGCACCGAATGCCTGGCTAAAGACGGCCGCGAACATCTTTTGAGAGGAGGTCGTTAACTAGACCTATTTCATATCTTTCGTTTGCGCTTTCGTAGCCAATGCTTGGGTTGTATCGCGAGCAAAAGACTTGCTTCGAGGGTGTTGAGAGAGCGCTACCGCGCGCTTTACAATCTTGTCGATCAACTTTCGGCTGTGGATATGTTCGGGCCCCCCCGTTTGGGAGTTGCTGAAGGAGGTCGACCCTCAAATACTTTACGCATTGCATTTGGCTTGCTTATTCCTTCACGTGGGGGCGCGTGTGAGATGATTGACTTGCCGTCACGGGCGTATCTCGCCTGCTGTCTACCGGCTCGGGCGTGGCCGGCGCCTTTGCCGCAATCACTCTCATCACGGATACCAGCAAGACTATTTCTCCCGAGCAGCTGTTTACGATCGCGGCAGCCGGCTACACCGGTGCCGATTTCATCGAAGGTTTCATAACGCGGATTTCAGGCAACCAGCCGGATGCTCCCGCAGTGAAGCATGTTGCCACTAATTCTTCCGATGACGCCGTAGGATAAATGCCATGGGATCAGCTGTTGAATTGCCTATTAACGGCCAAGCCACCGCAAATGTCAGGGTCAATCTGAGACAGGGCTCGCCAAGCCTTCAATCTCCGGTTCTGCGAAAGCTGAATGCCGGGACAACAATTTCGATCGAAGGCCTTGTCATCGGCGATGCCGTCCAGGGCAACGCGCATTGGTACCGGACGGCGGACAGTGCCTATGCGTGGGCCGGCGCTTTCTCTTCCATCCAGCGGATCGAGCTGTCGCCGTCCCTCTCTCCTGGCAAAGCGGCTGTGGATACAGGGCTGGACCGCGTTCCGCTGGTGGTCGACATCTTTCACGGAGACAGTGTCGTCAGCTTCGATCAGGCATTCGCCGCGGGGCTGCGTGGGGTCATTCACAAGGCGACAACTGGCGCGTCCGGCAGGGACGATGCGTACAAGCGTCGGCGTGATCTTGCAAATCGTGCAGGGCTGCTTTGGGGTGCAACGCATTGGGGTACGGCCCATGCACCGATAAGCGATCAGGTGAGCAACTTCCTTGACTGGGCTGATCCCGACAAGGACACGCTCGTTGCCCTTGATTTTGAGCGCGATGATGGAAACCAGATGACACTCGAGGGAGCACGTGAGTTCCTGGAGCTTGTCAACAACGAGCTCGGACGGAAAGCGGTGCTCTACAGCGGAGACACGCTAAAGACCGCACTTGGCAACAGGAGCGAACCGTTTTTCGGCTCGCACAGGCTTTGGCTGGCACAATATGGCAACCATCTAACCGTGCAGCGGAGCTGGCAGACGTATTGGCTGTGGCAGTACACCGACGGCGAGAAGGGGCCCGGGCGCAAGACTGTACCGGGAATTCCCGGAGACCGGCGCAAACGCCTCGACTGCGACCAGTTTGCAGGTAGCGTCGATGATCTGAAGGCCCAGTGGGCGGAGTAGCTGTACTCGCGGCGGGGGCGCGCAACTGTTGGAGTACGCCCCCGTCGCATCGTCAATGAGCAGCCGGGCTGTAGGCGAGAGTTCAAACAAAATTCAATTCTTCAATCTGGATTTGCTCCTGCGGTGAGGAAAGCCGACATGCCGAGACGAATCGTCCTCCTTTCCGACGGCACGGGCAATTCGGCCGCCCAGGTCTGGCGCACGAATGTCTGGCGCTTATTCTGCGCACTTGACCTCTCGAACGACGATCAAGTCGCCTTCTACGATGATGGTGTCGGCACCTCTTCGTTCAAGCCGCTTGCGCTGTTAGGCGGCGCATTCGGCATCGGACTTCGCCGCAACGTGCGCGAGCTCTACAAGTTTGCTTGCCGCAATCACCGCGGCAAGGATGACCAAATCTTTGGTTTCGGCTTTTCGCGCGGCGCCTTCACGATCAGGGTCTTGACGGGGCTGATCCTGGACCAGGGGCTGATCGATGCGAGTAGCATCTCGGAAGAGGAGCTCGATCGGCAGGCCCGTCAGGCCTATCGCGACTACCAGCGCAAGCACTTTCATACCAACTGGTATTTGCTCTATCAGGGATTCCGAAAGCTCATCGGTCGGCCTATCCTCGCATGGGATTCAGAGGTCCCAGCTCGCCGACATGCCGTTGAGATCCGTTTCCTCGGCCTCTGGGACACGGTGGCGGCTTACGGGTTGCCGATCGACGAGATGACGCGTGGAGTGAGCCAATGGATCTGGCCGCTCGAGCTCCCCAATCACACGCTTGGCAACGAGGTGAAACGCGCCTGCCACGCACTTTCACTCGATGATGAGCGGACGACCTTTCATCCCATTCTCTGGAACGAGCGCGATCCGGAATGGATGGCGCCGGCAGAGACGGAAAAACCGGGCTTTACCGCCAGCGAGCGGATCGTGCAGGTCTGGTTCTGCGGCGTCCATGCGAATGTGGGCGGAGGTTATCCCGACGACTCGCTGGCCCAAATCCCTCTTTGCTGGATCATGGAGGAGGCTCGAGCGTGTGGCCTCAAATTCAAGACCGAGAACCCGGCTGCGTTGGCCGAGGTGAGACAGGCGCAGGACAAGGACGGCAGGCTCTACGATCCACGCTCGGGCTTTGGCGCCTACTATCGTTATGGCCCTCGTCGGCTTTCACGGTTGTGCGACCAGCGGTTTTCCAGAACTACGGGGGACGAGGTTTACATCGAAAGACCCAAGATCCACGAGACCGCGCTACGTCGTATCAAGAATAACGCGCATGTCTATGCGCCGATCGGGATTCCGCACGAATACGATATCGTGATGGCAAAGCCGGTCCCGCATCCAGAGAATGCCGACTACTGCACCTTCGAAGTCAAGAGACTTCCAACCAAGCCGGGAAACGGCCTCTACGAGACCGCTAGCCAGGCCGCTGCGCGCGTCAGCGCCGAGCGAAAAGGGGTTTGGCCGAGAGTGTACTTACGCGCTGCCCTGTACTTCTCAACTCTCGCGGCGACCGCCTTTGCGATCATTTTTCCACTGGCTGGACGCGGCAATTCGATCAATGCAGATGCGAACCCGCTTGGCATCGTTTCGGACATCATTCGGACGGCCAGCGGCTTCGTTCCAGGCTGGGCCTCCGGCTGGCTTAGCTCATACGCGGATTACCCCTTCACATTCTGCGTGTTGGCCCTCGTGCTGACCGCCCTGCTGTATGGAAGCAGTCGTGTTGCTTCCAGCGTTACCGGAGAGATGCAGGGGCTCTGGAAGAAGGCTTTTGACGAGAAACTGACTCCCGTGTCGATCAAGCCGGAGCGCAATCCGAAGAGCGGCCTGCTGTTTGTGCAATCGATCTGGAAATACTACGTTGGCCCAGCAATTTCCGCGGCGATCTTAGCCTATCTGACAGTCACGGTCGCCGCGAAGTTTCTCTTGACGGCAGTCGATCAGGCCGGCCTCATTTGCGAAAAATCTGCAGCGCCCACAGACATTCCTGACGGTGGCGTCCTGATCTCGTTCGATGCCAGCAAAGTATGTCATGCGACCGGCTACAAGATCGGACGGCTGGACCGGTATTTCATCTGGACCACACCAGACCCTGGCGAGCTCAAAAAGCAACACCCGAACTACAAGGATGATCACGCGGCCTGTACGCAGCCGGGTGTCCCGCTGGGCGGTGCAGGCGTCACGACGGATGGCCGTGGCTACAGCACCTTCGGCGATCCGGCGGATGCGACACGGCTTAGTTGGTATCAAATGGCTCTACACGTGCTCAAGCTGCCGCTACGACGCTACTATGGCGAGCCGTGGTTCCAGCCGATCGCACGCTACGGCCAATTCGGTGATCAGGTCGATTTCCTCGAGCCCGACCCGAATCCGGCTTTCAGAAAGATTTCCGAGTACGTATCTCCGAAGGTGCCGGGAGAGCTCATCTTCTATGTCAATGAAGCAGCTCTGCCGGTGCCGCAGAGCTTTCAGTGGTTCTACAACAATCACCAGGGCTGCATCTCGTTCTTCGTCAAGCCATCCAAGTAGGACGTAGCGCCTCAGATAAATAATGATTTCAAACGTCTCCCCGCGCTGGCATGGATCGTGTCCCGTGGCGTGGTGTAGCTGAGCTTAGGCCACCACGTTCGCCGGCATGAGCCGGATCGATCAGCTGGCGATTGCCGGGAAGCTGACGGGGGGATCATCGCCCAACGGGGCGATCGTTTCCAGTGTCATGTAGCGGCCGCGCTGGACCGCCCACTCGTCATTCTGTTCGAGCAGGATGGCGCCGACCAGACGGGTGATGGCGTCCTCATTGGGGAAGATGCCGACCACTTCGGTTCGTCGCTTGATCTCGCCGTTGACGCGTTCGAGTGGATTGGAGTGGTCCGCAGGTGCTTCCAATGCTCGGCCGGGAAGTCGTAGAAGGCCAGCAGCGCGTATCGATCCTTACTGAGGCAGTCGGCCGCCTTCTCGTATTTGGGCGTGTAGCTCTCGATGAAGGCGTCGAACGCCAGCTCGGCGGCGGCCTTCGTTTCGGCGATCCAGATCTCCTGCAACGCGCGTTTGGCCTTCGGGTGCTGGCTCTTCGGCAGCTTGGCGAGAACGTTGGCGGCCTTGTGCACCCAGCAGCGCTGCTCGCGCGTTTTCGGCCAGACCTCACCGGCGGCCTTCCAGAACCCGAGTGCGCCATCGGCGATCACGAGCTGCGGAGGTACGTCGAACCCGCGCCGCTTCAGATCGAGCAGCAGATCGCGCCAGTCGTGCGCGCTCTCGCGGGCGCCATCGGTGAAGCCGACCA